>JAGVHJ010000063.1 GCA_020056645.1 Desulfobacterales bacterium | reverse complement strand
TTGTCAACAAAAAAGTGTGCTTCTGCGAAAAAATTCGGCTCAAATTCATGCAAAAATCTAACCGGACATCACTGATTGCGCTTATTAAAGTTGATCAAAAAAGAGCTCCTCATATTTTTAAAAGACTTATGAATGAAGATAGTGAACCTTTACGGTGTATGGAGTTACGATTTGAAGGTTCAAAAGCAAGGCAACTAAAAAGGATAGGGTGTCACATCTTGAACTGTGATTAATTGAATTAATCAATAATCAAGATGTGACACCAAATATTGGGCTGACGACGAAACCAACCCAGAAGCGGCTTGAATGCGAATTGGAATCAGCGGATGTTGCCGTAGTCTCCGGTCCTGATCGAAACCAGTTTACCTTGTTCGAAGGTCAAAAAGCGGATGAATTCATGGGGCCCGAAGTCGTAGGTCCATTCGTCGATGCCGACTTCAACCGTCCGTTCAACGGCGTGCCCGCAACGCACCTGATCGCCGGTTTGCACACAGGGACCACTCACCCAGTTCTTTACTGTTCGAAATTCCGTTCGATGAGTTTCATCCACAGGCTCGCCACAGGTGCTCCGCACCTCATAAAGCGTATCGCCGTCTGAAACGAGCCGTCCGCCGCAACGCATGGTGTCGGCCCGGAGAACCGAAGCCGCCATGGAAACGCAGAGAGCGGATAACAATGAGGTGATAACCAAGAAACGCATTTGAACTCCTCCTATGAAACGAATAAAAGGCTTTTTTTTCGGTTTGATCTATTTCAGTCCCAGCTTGTCCATGATTTTTTTCACATCTTCCCACACCTCCCGCTTTTTCGAAGGCTCTTTCAAAAGGGTCTCCGGATGGTGGGTGGCCATGACGGCCATGCCCTGATAGGCATGAAATCGTCCCCGTAAGGCCTCCAGGGTCTCTTCCGTGCTTAAAAACGATTGAACGGCGAAGGCCCCCATGACACAAACCGCTTCCGGCTGGATGATCGCAAGCTGACGTTTTAAAAAGGAGGCGCAGAGAGCGGCCTCGGCGGAAAAGGGAGAGAGTTCTCGCTCCGGACAGCACTTCACCACGTTCAGAACATAAATCTCTTCAGAGGCCAGGTGCATGGCCTGAATGATTTTCAGGAAGAGCTCTCCCGCGGGCCCGGAAAAGGGGTGGGCCGCCCCGGTCTGGGGAAAGGGAACGATAAAAACCAGCCGGGCATTTTTTGGTCCGGTTTCCTTCGGTTTGGCGGTGGTGTTCCGGCCAAGAGCGCACGCGCTGCAATTCCGGATCTCTTCGGAAAGGGTTTCCCACTCCTCCCTGGAGACGGAGCAAGGGGAGAAAGGAAGGGGTTTACGAAGGGGAACCGCCGCCACACCTCTTCCCCAGGTTTCGATGATTTTTTGACTCTCCCTGGAACAGGAAAGCCCTGTTATCCCCTTTTCCGATAGATAAAGGAACCCCGCCTTCGCCGCATCGATCAGTTCTGAAAGCTCCCGATAAAAGGAACCGCCCCCCTCGTTTGTGGCGGAATCTTCCTGGCCGGCCCCTGGAAGGCTCTCTTCCATCACTGGCCCCCGCTTCTTTTTGCGGTGGGCAGCAGCTCCTTGACCCGGTCAAGAAGTAGCATGGCCACATCTTCCTTGAGCATGGAGGGAAGATCTTCTCTTCTGCCGTCCTTATAAAGGAACTTCACGATATTGGTGTCGATGCCAAACCCCGATGTCTTCTCGCCAACGATATTGGCCACGATCATATCGAGATTCTTTTCCCGGACCTTTTTCTGAGCGTTTTCAACCAGATCCCGGGTTTCCGCGGCGAATCCAACGAGAACCTGTCGGGTCTTGGCCTTGCCAAGCTCCTTCAAAATATCGGTATTTTTCACAAGGGTTAAAACCAGCTGATCCGAATCCTTTTTTATCTTATGGGCCGATGGATTGTCGACCCGGTAATCGGCCACCGCAGCCGACTTGATCACCACATCCATCCCGTTGAAGCGGCTCAAGACCGCCTGTTCCATCTCATGGGTGGTCTGGGTCCGGATGCAGGTCACATTCAAGGGCTCGTACAGAGTGACGGGGCCCGATACCAGGGTGACCTCCGCCCCCCGGTATTCGGCCATGCGAGCGATCTCGAAACCCATTTTCCCGGACGATGGGTTGGTGATAAACCGCACCGGATCAATGGGCTCCTGGGTGGGGCCTGCGGTGACAAGGATTTTTTTTCCTGAAAAATCCTTGGGCGTCAGAAACGACAAGAGCCGGTCCACGATAATCCAAGGTTCGGGAAAGCGCCCGGCGCCTGTCTCCCCGCAGGCCAGCTCTCCGGTGCCGGGTTCGACGACGTGGCACCCATCGGATTCAAGGATATCGATGTTCCGCTGAACAGCCCGGCTTTCATACATATGGGTATTCATAGAGGGACAGAGAAGAACAGGCGCCCGCACCGCCATCATGAAGGTGGTCATGGCGTCATCCGCTATTCCGTTCGCCAGTTTGCCGATGATGTTTGCGGTGGCGGGAGCCACGATAACGGCATCCGCCTCCCTCGCCCAGTCGATATGCCTCATGGCGGCGGAATCGCTCTTTTCAAAAAGCGAGGTGAATACCGGCTGACCGGACAAGGCCTGAAAGGTGAGCGACCCGACAAACTCCTGGACCCCCTGGGTCATGATCACCCGGACTTCCGCCCCCTGTTTCTGGAGAAGCCGCAACACCTCCACACTTTTGTAAGCGGCGATCCCACCGCACACACAGAGCACCACTGTTTTTCCCTCAAGCCGTTTTTTCATGAATCCCCTTTTCATTCTTCAACGCGATCGAGAATGGGCGTAATCGCGCGTAGCCTCTTCGTTATTGATTATCAACATCCTTCACCCCCGCCTCTTTTTACAGTGAAAACCCAACCCTGTAAAACAGGAAATTCAGGGTAGTCGCATTTGGGACGCGCCTCCTTCGGCCCTGCCGGGGGCCAACCGTTTGAAAAGGTTGCCAAACATATCCAAATAAAGGTTCCATAAACACCCTCTAAAAACCTCTTTGCCCCGCTTTTTAAAAGCGGGCCGATAATCAACTAAAATTATTCAGTGATGTCCGGTTAGATTTTTGCATGAATTTGAGCCGAATTTTTTCGCAGAAGCACACTTTTTTGTTGACAAATTAAAAAAAATATTT
>JAGVHJ010000275.1 GCA_020056645.1 Desulfobacterales bacterium | reverse complement strand
GCCAACCGGTTTTATGGAATTCTTGCCGCATGCATGATGGCGGCTCTCTGGGGACAGCCCTGGCAATATCTTCAGACACCCTATGCGGCCCACACCTCTTTTTTTCTGGTGCTTTGCGCCTGGTTTTTTTTGATTTCCGAACCTTGCAAAGAGAGGGGGGTGAACCTTTTCTTTGCCTCCCTGTTCACGGCCCTGACCTTCTGGACCAAATTGAATTCCGGGATGTTCCTCTTGGCAGGGGGGCTCTTTTATCTTTTTTATTGGCTCCCACCCGCGTCCACCCCTCCTTCCGGGCTATCAAAAAAAGGCTCTATCGTGATCATGGGGATTCAGATCACCGGTCTTTTGGTCTATGGCTCGGTTTTTCACGCCTACATCGCCGAATACTTTAACAAGCTCTATTTTTTCTATCTCTCCCTTCCGGTTCTGGCGCTTCTTTTCTGGACCCTCTTGAAAATCCGCTTGGAAAAGGGGGATTCAGCCCTTTTTTTCGCATCACTCCGGTCGTGGATCATCTATCTGTCTCTGACGATCGTCCTGGCTCTGGCCATGCAACTTGGTTATTTTGGCTGGGAGGAGGGCATCCGTTACTGGCGGGAGCTTGGGGGGATTCTTTCCCGGCTCGATTACATGAGCCCCTTTCCTCCCTTGGGCATGCCCGGCCTCTATGACGGCTACAATGAATACTACTGGATGCAACTCCCATGGCTGGTGACCGTTCTCTTCCTGGTGTGGCTTTTTTTTCAGAAGCAACTTCCCTTTGGTCGTCTCTACAGAAGGAAATGGGGGGCGGTTCAGTCGAGGGTTACTGGATTGTGGCTCCTCTCTCTCCTCTCCGGTTTCGCCATCTATTCCCGGTCCGATGAAACCCATCTGTTTCAGGCGGTAACACCGGCTGTTCCCGTGCTTTTCGTTCTTTTACACCAGATGGAGGCCGCATGGACCTTTAACCGCATGAGCCACCGGAGAATGTTCCGCCTGATCATTGCGGGGTCAACAGGCCTCTATCTATTCACCATCGCATCCATGCCCTCGCTCTCCTTCCTGGATGCGCCAATAGGCGACTGGAATACGGAACATCTGAAGGGAATCCGGATGACCACCCAAAACCGGTATATCGTCTACATGGAGGATATCCTCGCAAACGATCTCTCCCGATATGTGGACCAGATTACGGAAGATTGGTCCCCGGTTTTGGTTTTGAACGAGAATCAGATGATCAACTACAATTCAAAAACGGTTCCCGTGGGTGGAAGGTATCAATACCTGTTCTACATGCTCCGCTCCGATCTCATCGACAGGAAGGCCTTCGACGAACTGACGCCGGGCGAAATTCTAAAAGAGCTCTTGGAAAATCCGCCGCCGGTTATCGTCAACTCCCAGGGCAGGACCGGTCTTCTGAAGCATATTCCCGAATTCGAAATCCTTCTCGAAACGCGCTATCAAAAAACCCGCTCCTTTGGATATCTCTTTGTGTACGAGAAAAGAAAAAAAGGATAAAGAATAGAAACGGAGGCGCTATCCCACATGTTGACCGATCCACCCAACTCCACCCGTATTCCGGTCATCCGGGCGATTCGCTTTCTTCACTTTTATCCTTTGTTTTATCTCTTGCCCATGGCTCTTTGCTATCTTTCAGGAAATCTATACGCCCCCATGCTTTTAATCGATGAGGCTCAGCAGGCCGATTATGTGAGCCGGGTCGTTAGCGGGTCTTTTCCCTACAGGGATTTCCTCGATATCTACGGCCCCCTGAATTGGTTTCCGCCGGCTTTTTTTTACAGGCTGTTCGGTGAGGCGTGGTTTGGGGTTAGGCTCTTTATGGTTCTGGTCATTTTGGGGATTCTCGTTTTTGTCTACGAGATCGTCCGGCATGCGGGGAGCCGGTTTTACGCCATCTGGAGCTTTCTTCTCTGCCTGGTTTTTCTGGGGACGCCCTTGAACATCCATATGACGCCCTATGCTTTTATGCAGCTCTATCCGTTGATTCTGGGAACCATTTTTTTTCTCTCCGTGAGAAGAAAAAAACAGCGGGCCGGTTCTCTCATGGCAGCGGGCCTCCTTTCAGGCGCGGCCCTTTTTTTCAAGATCAGTTCAGGGCTTTTCCTTTTCCTTGCAGGATTGCTGCTCTGTTTCTGCCATCAGGGGGATATGCCGGTTTATGGCGCATGTTCCCATGAAGGCGCTCGGAAATCGATTATTTCCCGATGTGTGATCGGTTCCAAATGGATGGCGCTTTCACTCTATTTTCTTGTCTTTACGAGCTATATTTTTCCGCATTATGAAAAACAATACTTCTTCCACCTGACCCTTCCAACCCTCCTCGCGTTTGGTCTTCTGGCGGCCATGGAACAGGGCCGTTTTTCTTTGTTGCCAAATGAGACCTATCTGGAAAAAGAGATATACCGAATCCGCCATTTCGCCCTTTTCCTTCTGGCGGGTCTCATCACCGCGTTCCTCTTATATCTTCTCTTTCTGCCGTCTGGTATTTCACAGGCCATGATCGCAACGCTCCCGGACATCTTAAAAGAGGCCGAATATTTCATGCCTTTTGCGCCGCTTTTCAGCATGCCGGATTCGCCTGTTCTGGCGATCTTGGTGAAGGGCGGATGGTTCATGCTCTCCTGGGCCGGAAGCCTCTTATTCGGGGTGATCCTCTTTGTCTTTCTGATCAACAGGGAAGCGGGGGGGGGCGGAACGAATCTCTTCGCCACGCGGCAGGCCCAGGATCTCATGAGATGGGTAGGGATCTTCCTGGTCGCGGCCCTCTCCCATTATGTGATCTACCCCACGCCCGATACAGGCCATCTGATCCAGAGCCTGATCCTCTGGATTCTCGTCATGGGAATGGGGCTATTTCTCCTGGAAGATTTTTTACGGTTCTCTGGAAGAAAAAAGAGCCTCTATCGGGCCGCCGTCGTTTTAGTGTCGATCGGGTGGTGCGCTCCCCTGGTGACCGCCATGATACCCGCCGCAAAGGCGGCCTTTCCCAGGGCGGGTGAGATCGCCCCCCTTTCAGAGGGGGAATATGTTCTCGAGATGCTTCAGAGCATTGATGATCAGGAGTACCATCGCCATTTGGCCGAAATCGCGGCGTTTATCAAAAAACGGCTCCATCCGGAAGATGAGATTTTCACCCTGTCAGGAGAAAAACAGATCAATCTCTATGCTGGAAGGCCCCTCTATGGCGGAAGAGACGCTTTTCTCGTCTATCTGGTCTCCCATGACAGACTTTCAAGGAAGAGCTTTGACAGGCTCGCCCTTCCTCAAACCGTTGAAAACTTGAAGACCCATCCGCCCCGCTTCATCGTCAACCATGATTATAACGGAGGCCAGGCGACGCGAGCGGTTTTCCCCGAGATCGATCGGTTGTTATCGAGTCGATATAAAAAGGTCTTTACGAGAAAACAGATCATCGTGTACGAGCGGATCGATTGATTCAAGGCAGGGCAAGCGGAGAAGGGGGAGGGGGGCATGGAAAAAAAGAGGCGTTTTTATGACATTGATCTATTGAAGGCGGTCTCTATCATTGCGGTCATCGGCGTTCACTCAATCAGCACCTCCTTTTCAGACGGAAGCGGGGCAGGGCGGTTTCTGGGGGATTTGACGGCGTTCGCTCTTCCGGGCCTGCTTTTTGCTTCAGGATTTCTCTTCGATAAAACCGGAACCAAGAGCGGGACGCTAATAAAGAAGCTCCTCGTGAGAATTTTCCCTCCATACATTTTCTGGTCGATGGTCATCATGGTTTTTAAGCTTCCAGGTGGAAGCCAGGGCGCGGATGCTCTTGACCTGAAAACCATGGTGTTCAATCTCCTATTCGGCCATGTGGTGGGCATCTACTATTTTGTATTCGTGATCACCTACTTGTATGGGATCTCCTTTTTTTTAAAACGGCTATCCAGGAGGGGGGTTCTTTTGTTATGGGGGGTTCTTGTGGTGATAACCCTGGTTTTTGTGAAAAATATTTTTTTCTTTGTCCCGGCGCCGGAAAGGTGGTTTATGTTGGTCCTGATGCGCCATCCCTTGGTTCACCTGCTGCCTTACCTTTCCGGATGGGTCTTTTTTCTCTACCGGGAATCGGTGATCGAACGGGTCTCCTCCTCATGGATTCGCGTTGGCGGACCGGTCATTCTGATTGATGGGCTTCTCCTGCTATCGAACCAGCCCCTTGCGCCGGGCGCCCTTACGCGGTTCATCCTTCAGGGGCACATCTATCTTGCGATTTTTTTTATTCTCTGGGCGGGTAGCTATCGCCTGAAACCGGTCCGGCCCATTGATTTTCTGAGCCGGATCTCCTATGGCCTCTTTCTGCTCCATTTTCCCTTTGTCAGGGCTTTTCAGGGTTTTTTTCCTGAAGAGACATCCGCGTTTTCAATCCTCTACTCATCCCTTGCCCTGGCTTCGGGTCTGGGGGGGAGCCTTTTTGTGATATATCTGGGAAAGCGGCTCCTGGGGCGCTACTCCGTTTATATCATCGGCGCTTAACCGATCCAGAGCGCTTCAGAAATTCCGGCCATTGCCCAGGCTCTTCATATCCGCTTCAACCATCATTCTCACCAGCTCGTCAAATTTCACGGTGGGCTCCCAGCCCAGTTTTTCTCTGGCCTTGGTGTAGTCGCCCTGGAGGAGCATGACCTCGGCGGGACGGTAAAACATCGGGTCGACCTTCACATGGTTATTCCAATCTAAGCCGGCATATTCAAAGGCCAGGCTCACAAACTCCTTCACGGAATGGGTCTCGTTGGTGGCGACCACATAATCGTCCGGTTCGTCCTGTTGGAGCATGAGCCACATGGCCTGAACATAGTCTTTGGCGTATCCCCAGTCCCGTTTGGCTTCCAGGTTCCCCAGTTTAAGCTCATGTTCGGCGCCGGCCTTGATCTTTGCGATGCTGCTCGTGATTTTTCGGGTGACGAATTCATAACCTCTGCGGGGCGATTCATGGTTGAAAAGGATTCCGTTACAGGCGAACAGGCCGTAGGATTCCCGGAAGTTCCTCACCAGGTCGAACCCGGCCACCTTGGTGATGCCATAGGGAGAACGGGGATAAAATGGCGTATTTTCATTCTGGGGGGTCTCTTTGACCTTGCCGAACATTTCACTGGTGGCTGCAAAATAGAATTTGCAGGCGGGCGCTTTTTCCTTGATAACGGTTAATATGGAAAGGGTCCCGTTGATGTTGCTGTTGAAGGTCGAAAAGGCGTCTTCGAAAGAGTCGAACACGAAACTCTGGGCCGCCAGGTGATAACACTCATGGGGCTTTATTTTTTCAACCACGTTGAAGATGCTGGCGTAGCTTTCAAGCGACCCCGGATGCAAAGTGATTTTATCGAGAATATGGCGTATTCGCGCCAGCCGGTGGCCAGGGTCTTCAAAGGCGACTCGCCGGGTGATGCCATGAACCTCATACCCTTTTTCAAGAAGAAGTTCCGCTAAATAGGATCCATCCTGTCCGGTTATACCGGTAATTAATGCTCGTTTCAATTATCTTCATCACCTTTGATTAAATGGTCTCTTGGAAAATTTCATTTTACAGATCACGCTAATTTCACTAATGAAAAGAGCGGTCTTTGTCAATTCAAATAGTGGTCTCGATACGATCCGGTTGGCCCTGATGGGAAATAACTTTACGGAACAGACGCGTCTTATGCTTGAGAAATTTAGACAGACACTCATGGAACCTCCACTGGGAAATGATCGTCACCTGGATGGCCTTCGGGCAATGGCCGCGCTGATCATCGTTTTTTTCCATTGTTTTTTGTTTGTGGGAGGATTCTCGAAAAATCCGGATGTCAAGAAGCTTCATTTCCTATTGCCCTTCTTTAACGGTTTCTGGACCGGTATCGATATTTTTTTTGTGCTGAGCGGATTTCTGATCGGCCGGATTCTGATAAAGGCGCTAGCTGAACAACAGCCCCTTCCCTATAGAAAATTCATCATCCGAAGGATTTTCCGTATTATCCCAGCCTATTATTGCCTTTTAACCGTAACGCTCCTGGCTGTCATTCCCCTGGAACTGCCGTTTTCCACTTTTTTTTTCGGCACGCCAGACCCAGCTCTATTAAGAGCCCGAAGCATCACCAATTTTCTTTTTATTAGCAACTATCTTTATCCGGGTGAATCGGCCAACCCCTTTCCCTGGAGCTGGTCATTGTGCGTGGAAGAGCATTTCTACCTATTCGCCCCTTTTTTTCTCTGGGCGGTTTTCGTTATCCGGTCATCCGGTTTAAGGCTGGGGATTTTGGTGACGGCGGTCTTGTTGCCTTTGGCAGGGCGGGTCTGGCAATATTTTTTCTGTCAGCCGGTTCATCTGCTTGATGGGTTTTATTATTACTCCCACAACCATTTTGACGAGATCTTTATAGGCGTGCTCACCGCATACCTGGTCGTTGTTTATCCCGGTCAAATGAAACGTTTCGTTGAACTCATAGGCAGGGGCGTATGGATGGCCGCGGTTTCGCTCATTGGCGTCGTATGGCTATGCGGGGGCCTTTTCTCCGATGGGTTTTTCAATGTGGCCCTCCAGTTTTTTTTTATGGCTATTGGCGTCGCCCTCCTGATAATCAACGGTATGTTCAGAAAGGATCGGATGACGGCCTTTTTATCCCATCGTCTCTGGTATCCCTTTGCCCGGATCTCCTACGGCGCTTATCTGATTCATCCATTAATTATCTATCTTTGGCTTGATGCCTATATCCATTATCATGGGGCCGTTGATATGGGCTGGCCTGTTTTTTTCCTGTTTCTATCAACAGTCTGGGGCCTCTCTTCCGTGCTTGCGGCGTTTCTGTTTTATTGGATGGAGGGACCTCTCATACGAGTAGGCCGAAGTCTCACGCAAACACCGCCACGGTAGTCATTATTTTTTTTTGTAACTATTCAGCACGATTCATCAAGATGGCGAAAAGCCCGTTTTGTTCGTTCCGTACTTTTTTTATCTATAGCGTTCAAATAGTGAATGATGTGCTGTGGATCTCTTTTCCATTTGGGCGATGATCCGCCGGCCCAAAGCCATACCCGGTTTCTCAATATAGGTGTGGGTTATGGAAGAGAGTGCATAGGTGAGGAGAACAAGGCTTCCAAAGGCCAACAAAAACCGGATGTCCTGATGGAAAGGTATAGTTATGCCGCCGGTCATCTTTTTGATCATTTTTAGAATAAGCGGGTGGATGAGGTACATGCTGTAGCTTATTTCCCCAATTCTTTTGGTGAGTTGATTCACAAAGATAGGGGAAGGGTATAGGGAAAGGGCGTAGGCGAAGATGAGAAAGGCGATTCCATAGACAAAATGGCGGGGGAATAAGATGTAGGTGCGTAACTGGAACTCCGTGGTCAGGAGCGCCGCGATGAGATAGAAAAATATCATGAAAAAGATCAAACTTTTTGATTTACGCGCCGGGTCTGTCTCTTTAACAGGTGGGGGTTGAAGAGAAAAAAACAGATGGAAGAAGATAAAACCAAGACCAAAAACCCCTATTTGGGCGGGAAGGGATAAGATATTTAGAAAGAAAAAGATGAGATAATGGTGGTTTGGTGGAAATAAGGGCAAAAGAATGGGGGCAGCCACCTTGCAGAAAAGGAGATGGAACATAAGGGCTATTAAGGTGAACCAGAGGGCCCGGTTAAGGGTTGTTACATATTTAAAACAGAGGGGAAGAAACAGATAGAAGTTCATTTCTATAGCCACCGACCAACCGCCGGTAATGATGGACGTGATGGCGGTGGGAAACCATCCATTGGTGAATGTCGCTGTCGTGAGGATATGCCACCATTTAATACCGTTCGGTGCATAATACCTGGGTTCGAACCCGTCAACCAGTAAGTAGACGATCATGGCTAGATAAAAAAGAGGAGCGATCCTGAAAAAGCGCCTGATATAAAAATCTGAGATACGAAAGCAATGATCCGATTTTCGGGTATGATAGGAGAATAAGAGGGTAAATGCGCTTGCCAGGTAAAATAGCTGAACGCCGTGGGTGGCTTCTAAAGCGATTTTAAGCATCCATCCGGAGAGAGGTCTGAGAGCGATCTCGGAGGTATGGACCATCATGACACCCAGGATGGCCATTCCCCTTAACCCATCAATGAAATCAAGTCTTTCAGGTTCAACTGGCATGATAATCGCTCTTTTCAGAATAAAGGGTTATAGAAGATCTCTTTTTTGTCGGCTGTGATGAGTCGTATGGGAGGTTTAAGAGGTTGTCAAGTGTAGGGTTGTAGGTTCAATTTCTATTTTTAACCTCGCATCCTCTGGAAGAGGGTAGGGTTCGTTTTAAAGTGTTAATAAAAATAT
>JAGVHJ010000330.1 GCA_020056645.1 Desulfobacterales bacterium | reverse complement strand
GTCAGAGCAGCATTGGAGAGTCCCTAACCCTCTTTTGCCAGACCATCAACGAGATTCACCAGGATGATCCTCTTTATTTCACCGAAAAACTGGAACCAGGCATGACCCGGCTGATCGAGAGTCTGGATATCGGCGAAATTAGGGATTTCGTGGATCATTCCCATGAAGATCTGAGCGCATTCATAAAAATGCTTCTTGGAATTTTCTGGAAATATCCATCCAAGCTGGTGCTTCTTCTCACATTCATCACGGATATTGTAAATGTTCTCACATCGTCGGTTTCTGAACTCCTGAGCGTGCTGAACCGGATCAGTCCCGACCTCCTGACCGATGTCGTCTTTTCCATTTTTAGAGGAATAGATGGCCGGTCGATTGGCAAGGTGATCCATGAGGGGGCGGAGATCGTTCGCAAGTTCCACGCGGGAAACGCATTGATTGGCGAGCCTGGCGCCACCCATATGCCCACCGACCTGAGCCGGTTCATTGATGAGATCTCCGGTGCGATCGATGAAAACATTATTTATAAGGCAAAGATCGCCCTCCTGGAAGAGAAAGAGAGTGTCGTTGACCTCATGAGAAAGCTCGTGAAGGATGATCCAGTCCGGTTCGAAAGGAGAGTCCAGGGCTATGCGAGCAAGAGGAACTCTCTCTTTCACGCATTGAGTCACCGGCTCTCTTCCATTGAAGGCCTGCCGGAAGAGAAGATCGCGGACGCCGTTGAAAAAGCGGCTGTCAACCTTGAAACCGAAGAGGCCGCCGAGGTGATCAACCTCTTTACGACTCTCGTAAACCGTATCCGGGCCCTCAAGCCCTCCATGGCAAGGGATGTGATTTCCCGATTTGTGAACACCCTCGATTTCTCGGAGATCCGTGAAGGGATCAATGGTCTGTCGGAGGAGATTTCCGATGACCTGATGCCCATTGGCCGGGCCATCGTTCCCAAGCTTGTTTCCGGTATCTGCCTTGCGCTCGCCCCTGCGGATGACGAGTTTGAAGAAGATGCCGCGTTGGCGAGAGAGTTGCTTCGATCACTGCTTAATGGAGAGGAGAAGGTGTCATGATGGATATTTTTTATGATGCGGCCACAAAAATTCAAAGCAAGCCCATCCTGGACTGGAAGGCGGCGGGAAAACCAGTGGTGGGCTACACTTGCTCCTATGTGCCTTCGGAAGTGTTTCACGCCGTGGATATCCTTCCGGTCCGTATCCGTGGGATTGAAACCGAGAGCATGGAAATCGCGGACGCCTATTTCGGCCCCTACATCTGCACCTTTCCCAAATGCATCCTTCAGCTGGCCGGGAAAGGCAAATTCTCATTTCTAGATGGGACGATCATCACGCCTGGGTGCGATTCCATGAGACGCCTGGATGAGTGCTGGAGAAAAGCCGGAGAGACCTATCCGGGAATTGTTCCTTCTTTTTTCTATTACTTCGACGTTCCCCATAAAACCATGCCCCACGGAATGAAATGGTTTACAGAGGAGATCCAGAACCTGATCGCGGCCCTTGAAAGCCAGTTTGGGAAAAAAGTCACGGAAGATCAACTGAACCGTTCGATTCACCTTTATAATAAGGGAAGAAGGCTCCTTCAGGAGCTTGAGAGCATGAGGTCGAAAAAGGAGATCGTGATTACGGGGACCGACGCCTTTGCCGTGACCATGGCCGGCACCGTCATGCCCAGGGATCTTTTCACCACGCATCTTGAGAGTCTCGTCGAATCCCTCCAGAAAAAAGAGGTTCCCGGAAACGATCCGAGAAAGAGAATCCTCATCATTGGAAGCATCAGTGACGATATAAGCCTGATCCAGCTGGTGGAACAGGATAATGAAGCGGTGGTGGTCGCCGAAAATCTGTGCTTCGGGGTCCGCTATGAGGGAAATGAGATCGCTGAGACCGGCGACCCGATTTCGGCCCTTGCAAACGGTTACCTGGGAGAATCGACCTGCCCCAGGATGTATGGAAAATACAAGGAGCGGCTCGCGGCCCTGAAGGATATCATCCATCGGGCGAAAGTGGATGGGGTGGTGATGCAGAATGTGCGGTTCTGCGATTTGCATGGATCGGAGAATGGCCTTTTCGAGCGGGATCTGGAAAAGGAAGGGATTCCCTGTTTACGGGTGGAAAGGGAGTATGGCCCGCTGGTCGAAATCGGCAGACTCAAGATGCGTTTAGATGCATTTCTTGAACGGCTTTCCAATTGATCAATAGAGATTAGAGAATAAAACCCCATAGACGGAGGGCGTATGAGACCCGAAATAAAAGAGTATAATTATGACTGGATGCTTGCGAGCATTACGGATGCCGCGTCAAAAACGGCCGACGGCACAGAGAAAGAGTATAAAAGGCTGCTGGATTACATCCCCTATTTCAGGAGAACCCTGGAGCCCATCTTAAGTGAAGGAAAACCCGGAATCACCTTTTTAAAGCTGTTCAATGAGTATCTCCAAAATATCGTCCACTCCCATGACCAGGGAAAAAAATTGGCCATGACCACCTTCTGTTTTTCCCCGGCCATCTTTCATGCCATCGATGTGGTTCCCACAACCCTTGAGGTTTTATCCACCATGGGGTCTCTCATGTGGAAAAGGGGGAACTTCGACTACCTGGATCATAGTGTTGAGCTGGGACTCACGGAAACCGCCTGTTCGGCCCAGAGGGGAGCCTTGGGCGCTTACCTGGGAGGTCTTGCGACCGAGGTTGACTTCGTTATATGCGATACGCCCGGCGTATGCGACACCAACGCCAATTCGTTCGCGTTCGCAGCCTCTTATCTCGACAAACCCTATTATCAGCTCAACTATCCCCAGACCCTGGCCGACAGCCGGACCGGGAAATACCACCTGGATGATTACAAGGAGATGATCCGGTTCCTTGAGGCCCAGACCGGCAAAAAGCTTGACGTGAATAAACTGGGAGAGGTGCTGGAGGAGATCAAGAAACAGGACAAGCTCATAGGCGACCTTGAAGACATGCACCAGCTCAAGCCAACCCCATTGCCCCCGGTCTACAACTTGTTTATATATGCGGGACGCTTCATGTTTTCCGGCTTGCCTCTTTTCACCAAATTGCTCACGGAAATGGTGGAAACGGCAAGGGAGAAGGCGGAAAAAGGGCTTTCGGGACTCCGGTCTGGGCATGAGAAAATTCGCGCCTTCATGTGTTACATCGATCACTACACGTTGAACATGAAGTTCTGGGATTGGCTCGATTCCCATGGCATCGCCCACCTGGGAGGAATTCTCTCAAGAACCTTCGCCGATGATTCGTGCTACCTGGAGGGGCTTCAGGGCTCTTCCTATGGTATCGACACCTCATCCATGGACAGCATGATTGACAGCATCGCCCAGATGAACGCGCGGCTTCCCATGGTGAGATCGATCCGGGGCCAGTTCGACAAGCCCAACATGTGGCTGGACGAGTCGATCTCCCTTGCAAAAACCTTCAAGGTCGACTGCGTTATCTATAATGGAACGCCCGGATGCAGAAACACCTGGGGTATGGTCAAGCCGTTCGCCATGGAACTCGAAAAAAGGGGTTATCCCACCTTGATCATGAATGCGGATGCGTTTGACGACCGGGTGGAGTCGTGGGAGGCCACCATGGAACGGCTGGATGAATTTTTTAAAGTCAGGGGGTTGTTATCATGAAAGTTGCGGGATGTGATGTGGGATCTTTAACTTCGAAGGCGGTGATCATGGAAAACGACCGGATCATCGGGTCGAGTATCGTGAAATCCAAGGCGAAACCGCAGGAGTCGGCGGATGCGGCCATGACCGCCGCGCTGGCCCAGGCGGGGCTTCGTTTGGAAGATATCACCTATTGCGTGGGAACCGGATATGGCAGGGACCGTATCTCTTTCGTGAACGAAGCCAAGTCTGAAATCGCCTGTCATGGCATGGGGGCCAGATGGCTACTCCCTTCGGTGAGAACCATCATTGATATCGGCGGTCAGGATTGCAAGGCGATCCGTATCGATAAGAGCGGCAAAGTTGAAAAATTCATCACCAACGACAAGTGCGCCTCGGGCACGGGCCGTTTTCTCGAGGTGATGGCTCGGGTGTTGAATATCGGCGTGGATGAGCTGGGTCAGATGACGGAAAAAGCCGATTCACCCATTACGCTTGCATCTATGTGCACGGTATGGGCACAGGCGGATATCATTAAATATATCAATTCCGGTTACTCGGTGGAGGATATCGGCGCGGGCATCAATGCGGCCATGGCCAAACGGGTGGCGGGGCTCGCAAACGCCGTCAAACCCGAGAAGGATGTCTGTATGACCGGAGGGGTTTCTAAAAATAAAGGGGTCTTGACGACCCTTGAAAAAGTGATGGGCGTCAAGATCAAACGGGTCAGAAAGGCCGATCCGCAGCTCGCGGGCGCAATTGGCGCGGCGCTCTTTTCACAGGAGAAGGTCAATAATGGGGGAGGGGAGAGATGATGGTATTGGGATGTGATGTGGGCTCCTTGACCGCAAAAGCGGTGATTATGAAAGGTCAGGAGATTGTTGCAAGCGCGGTGCTTCGGGCCGGGACAAAGCCAGAGACCTCCGCGCTCAAGGTGTTTGAGCTGGCCCTGGAGAAGGGGGGGCTTAAGAAAGAGGATATCGGTTTCGCGGTAGGCACCGGATATGGAAAAGAGCGGATTCCTTTTGTCAACCGTGCTGAATCGGAGATCTCCTGCCATGCCAAGGGCGCTTGGTGGCGGATGCCCTCCGCCCGGATGATCATCGATATCGGCGGCCAGGATGCAAAGGCCATCAAGCTTGACGAGGCCGGAAACGTGATCCGGTATGTCTACAACGATAAGTGCGCCTCGGGAACCGGACGATTTCTGGAGATCATGGCCGATGCCTTGGAGGTGAAACTGGAAGATATGGGGAGCGTCGGCAGCACCTCAACGGAGAAGATCACCATCTCGAACCAGTGCGTGATTTTTGCGGAAACCGAGGTGGTCTCCCTGATCAATGAGGGAAGAAACGCCTGTGATATCATCAACGCGCTTCATCATGCCATGGCC
>JAGVHJ010000226.1 GCA_020056645.1 Desulfobacterales bacterium | reverse complement strand
TTATCCGCACCTTCCTGATGCAAAATTCAGAAAGGTCGCGCGAGCTGCTCTTCATCAAAGATTCCCCCCGGTATCAATATGTGTCGATCAACGCGCCTTCACCGGAGGCCATGCGGATCAGCGCGTGGACCGATGGCCTGATCATTCAAGGTGTTAAACCCATCCACTACAACCAGAAAAAAGGCTCCCGCAACTCCATTTCCTGGTGGGATGCGGTTCATCAGGCCCAAAAAGGCCTCTACTTCGATGAACTCCTTAAAAACGCTTTTAGATCCGGAAGGATAGAGGTGATGGAACACCGGGGAAAATAAAGGGCGTGGCGCAGCCCCCTCTTATTTCGTAGATGTGGTGTTTTTTTTTCCTTGACATACAACATCTGGTATGTGAAAGTGGCCACACTTTCGAAGGGCTTGCAAAAAATCATACAGGCAAGAACGATTCGCCTGCGTAAAAAATCCAAAAAAAACAGGGAACAGCACACATGGTGGAAAAAAAGAAGACGGCAAAAGGCGGATTGGCGCTATCAGAAAATGCGAAAACCGTTTTGGAAAGACGCTATCTGAAAAAGGACCCGGAAGGCACTATCGAGGAGACCCCTGAAAAGATGTTCCGCAGGGTGGCGAAACACATCGCGCGGGCCGAGCAGAACTACAAATCCGCCGCTTCTGAAAAAGAGATGGAGAACCGTTTTTATGAGATGATGACCGAGTTCCGGTTCCTCCCCAACTCCCCAACGCTCATGAACGCCGGAAGAAGGCTGGGCCAGCTTGCCGCCTGTTTTGTCCTGCCTGTTGAAGACGACTTGGAAAAAATCTTTGCTACTGTAAAGAATGCGGCGTTGATTCACAAATCGGGCGGCGGAACCGGGTTTTCCTTTTCAAGGCTTCGTCCCAAAAACAGCCCTGTGGGAACAACGGGCGGTGTCGCATCGGGGCCTGTCTCTTTCATGAAGATCTTCGACACCGCGACCGAGCAGGTGAAACAGGGGGGCACACGGCGCGGGGCCAACATGGGAATCCTCCGGGTCGATCATCCGGATATCATGGAGTTCATTTATTGTAAGAGAAACAACAAAAGTTTCAACAACTTCAATATTTCCGTTGGCGTCACCGACGCATTCATGAAGGCGGTCCGGAACAACGAGAGTTACGACCTCATTGATCCCAGCACCGGCAAGAAAACCGGTGAAAAAAACGCCCTGGAGGTCTACGAGGTTCTGGTGAAACAGGCCTGGTCCAATGGCGACCCCGGCATCATCTTTCTGGACCGGATCAACCGGGACAACACCACCCCGGCCCTGGGAGAGATCGAATCCACGAACCCCTGCGGCGAGCAGCCCCTTCTTCCCATGGAGGCCTGCAACCTGGGCTCCATCAACCTGGCCCGGTTCGTGGTTGAAAAAAACAATGAGCGGGGGGTGGATTTCGAGAACCTGAAAGATACCATTCATCTGGCCGTCCGGTTTCTCGATAACACCATCGATATGTCCATCTACCCATTAAAAGAGATCGACGAGATGGTCAAGGGGAACCGGAAGATCGGCCTGGGAGTCATGGGGTTCGCCGACATGCTCTTCCAGCTCTCGATCCCCTATGATTCGGACCGGGCCATCGAGCTTGCCGAGACGGTGATGGGGTTCATTCAGGAGGAGTCCCACCAGGCCTCAAAAAATCTCGCATCTGATCGGGGCGTGTTTCTCAATTTCGACAAGAGCGTGTTCAAAAGCAAAAAAAACGAGCAATTCCGTAACGCCACGACAACAACCATCGCGCCCACCGGCACGCTCTCTATCATCGGCAACTGTTCAAGCGGCATCGAGCCTCTCTTTGCCTTGAGTTTCGTCAGAAAGGTCATGGATAACGACCAGCTGATAGAAGTGAACCCCTATTTCGAAAAAATAGCAAAAGAGCGCGGTTTTTACAGCACGGAACTGATGAACCAAATCTCCCAGAAGGGAAGCATCCACGACATTGATGGAATTCCAGACGATATCAAACGGGTCTTTGTCACCTCCCACGATATCAGCTCCGAATGGCATATCAAGATGCAAGCCGCTTTCCAGAAGTACACGGACAACGCTGTATCGAAAACCGTGAACCTCCCCCACGACGCCACCGAAGAGGATGTCTTGAAAATCTACGACATGGCCTACGACCTGGGGTGCAAGGGGGTGACGATCTACCGGGACGGCAGCAAGGAGAATCAGGTGCTCTCCTTTTCCGGTTCCGGCGGGACTCAGGAAAACGACAGCTTCATGCGGGCGGTCAAGGAGAGGCCCGACACCCTGGACGGCTTTACCACCAAAATAAAGACCGGCATGGGCCAGCTCTATGTGACCGTCACCGAGCTCGACGGCAGGCCCTTTGAGGTCTTCGCGACCATCGGAAAATCGGGCAAATCCACCATGGCGAAGACCGAGGCCATTGGCCGCCTCGTTTCTCTGGCCCTGCGCTCCGGGGTCCATGTGGAAGAGATCATCGATCAGGTCAAAGGCATCACCGGCGAACACACGGTGTTCCAGAACGGCGGCCTTGTTCTCTCCATTCCAGACGCCATCGGCCGGGTGCTTGAAAAACGCTACATGCCCGATGGCAAAAGCAAACGGAAAAAAACGGAAAATTCCCTCGCCGGAGACAAGTGCCCCGAGTGCGGCCAGACTTTCACCTTTGAAGAAGGGTGCAAAACCTGCCACTACTGCGGCTTCACCAAGTGCGGATAAAAAAACGGGGGCGGCCCTGCTCTGCCGCCTCCCCGCAGGCCTCCCCATGTGTTGATTTTCAAATTAAATTAACGTGTATTTCCTGATTATTTTGATCGGGGTTGAAGGATTTTCAGGTTAATTTAACCGGGATTATAAGTATG
>JAGVHJ010000350.1 GCA_020056645.1 Desulfobacterales bacterium | reverse complement strand
CACCGCCTGTTCAAGCGGATCGGGAATCCTTGCATCCAGGATGAGGCTTCTGATTTGAGAACTCAGAATGTCGAAAGGACCATTGCTGTCTGTTCCGTCAGCTTGAAAGAGCCGGTCGATTTCGATCTGGAGCTGGTTTTCATCCATGAAAAGGTCATAGGCCGCCGCGGTGATAGTGAATCCTTCGGGAACGGTCAAGCCCATCCGGTTCTTGGCCTCCGCCGCATGGGCCATCTTTTCGCCAACCAGATAGGCCATATCTTTTTCCACCTCTTCCAACGGAATCACCAGGCGGAGATCCCCCTGACTTTTTTTGGGGTTTAAAATTGTTGCAATCTCTTGTTCGATGCGGTGGAAACTCGGTTCAAGCCCCGAATATTTTCCCCCAGAGATGGTCTTTAGATGGCTGATCATGGAAAAGACGCTGACGGCGATCGTGGTGACACGGGATCTGATAAAATTCATACCGAACACCTCCCTTCCCTGAAGGGCTTTTTCGATATCCGCCATATTTTCCAGGCTCTTGTTGTTGGCGCTGATAAGAAGTTTGAAGCTGTGATACCGGGCCTTGAAGTTGAGCCGCAGGGCTTCCACGTCGGTGTCGCACGCCTCCTCTCTCTCTATCGGCTTTTTTTTGAAAAAATCCAGGAGTCTCCGCATGGCGCGCCTTTTTTTTGACTCATCGTCCAATTCTTATAAAAAGGCGGGTCTTTAAAAAAAACCCGCCTTTTACAAGCCATCTCATCTGAAAGAGGGCTATGCCATCAATGGCCGAATTTCATTCCCCAGCCTTCAAACATGAACAAGATCGCGTAGCCATACCACATGGTATAGACCACGTAAAAGACCAGAGAGCCCAGAACGATCCACCAGCAGGTGGCGATTTTTTTGGGGATGATCTTATAATAGTTGTATGCGGTTTCGATGGATTGGCCCATCACCTCGTTGATGACCTTAGCTTCATCAAACTTCTCCTGCTTGTTGAGATCCTTGATCGCCCCTTTCATGGCCCTGTACCAGTTGTAAAGAGCCTGGCGCTCGTTAAAACCATATTTCGCGCTCAACCCGCTCCCATCGTTATGATACATGAGATCGGCATCGTCAAGACTTGCGAGAAGAATGGTTCCAAGATCGCCCTCCACGGTCACCTCTTTGTCGGCAGCCGTTGCCTGGGCTCCGCATTTCTGGAGCTGGGCCGCGATCTGCCCGGCCTGGGTCGCGTCGTCCATTGCAAACTTCACTTGAATGGCCTTTCCATTGAATTCGGCGGCCGCCTCTTTCGATTTGGGAATATAGTAGGCCGACCCCTTTGAAATGGAGTTATAGAGGTCGTCCAGATACTGCATCCCGTTCTGACCATTAAAAACAGGTGAAAAAATCGTCACAAGGACCGCAATGAAAAGTCCCATCATCACAAAACCAAGACCGAACTCTTTTTTATTGTCTATCATGAGTGGGCCTCCCCGCTTTTGAGAGTTTTCAGATTCATCAGGAATGTCCCGATCACCCAAATTCCAAAGCCGCCCACCGTGATGAAGAAGAGCCACATGCCGATGGTGTTCAAACTTGCACACAACGATTTTGAGAGAGGAATCAGGTCCATGGACTGTAGTTTCGAGGGAAGTGCGAAAATCCGGTTCACGAAACCGGCCATGATGGAAAGAGCGTAAAAGCCCCGGATGGTGATGCCGGAAACCACCTTGGTCACCAACGCTCCGATCTGGATGCCCACGAGGGAGCCTAGGAGCATTCCCATGGCCAGGGTGTAAAAAATGAAACCGTAAATCGCGTATTGGGTAATGGAGCCGTAACCGGCGGTGAAAATGATCTGAAAGATGTCGGTTCCAACGGTGGTCATGGAAGAGACGCCTAATACGTAAACGAAGATGGGGAAGGTCAGGAAGCCGCCGCCCACGCCCATGATACCGGCCGCGAAACCGACAAAAGCGCCTGACATTACAAGAAACACCCAGGAGATCCTGTGACCGCCCGGTGTAATATCCGCGTCAAAGGTCACCATGGGAGGGATGTTGATGTTCTGAAGGGTTTTCGGGAGAGAGCCCAGTTCGGTTCCTTCGGTTTTGCCGCCGTGGGTGGTTACAGCGCCGCCTTTCCGCCACACCTTGAGGAAATCGAACATGGAGTAGAATCCCAGGAAACCCAGCATCAACGAATAAACGGTGGTGATGAAGGCGTCACTCAGAACCGGGTTCATATCATAGAGGAGCCGGTTGATCAGACCGCCCGCCGTCGTTCCCCCCAGCGCGCCGATAAGAAAAACCACGGCCAAAGGAACGGAAACGTTTCCCAGCTTCTTGTGAATCACGCTTCCCATGATCGCCTTGGCGAAAATATGGAAAAGGTCGGTTCCAACGGCCAGGATACCCTTGACGCCCGCGCTCATCAATGCCGGGGCGATGATAAAACCGCCGCCCGCGCCGATGCAGCCGGTGATAAGACCCGCGCCAAGCCCTACAAAAATGGAGACGACAAAAATAAATGTGGAATAAAAGGCGGGGTTG
>JAGVHJ010000489.1 GCA_020056645.1 Desulfobacterales bacterium | reverse complement strand
GGGTCCGGCCCGAGGTGGAGCGCCTTCTCGAACAGAGCGAGGGGGACGTGGGGGCCCAATCCTTTTCCCCGGCCGACTACGATCTTGCCCGGTTCGCCCTGTGCGCCTGGATCGACGAGGCGATTTTAAGCTCCAACTGGAGTGAAAAGGGGAAGTGGCGGAAAGAACCCCTTCAGAAAACCTATTACAAGGTAACCAACGCGGGCGAAGCCTTTTTCGAGCGTTTAAACTCCCTGGGACCCCATCAGAGGGATGTGCGGGAGATTTACTATCTGTGTCTCGCCATGGGATTCGCCGGCCAGTATGTGCATCAGGGGGATGAGTATCTGCTTGATCAGCTCAAGCTTTCGAACCTGAAATTTTTAACAGGAACCCAGAAAGGGGGAAAATCCTCCCTGGAAAACATGGAGATCTTTCCCGAGGCCTATCTGGCCCATGATCCCTCCCACACTGCCAAGTCCGCCCCGAAACGGCGGCGCTTTTCTTTCACGACTGTGATGGGAATCCTTTTCCCTATTCTTCTTTATGGGGGATTGTTCGTGATCTTTAGATTTGTACTCGGGAATATCGGCGACAACCTACTTCAAACAGCGCCTAAGTGAAAACCATGTTCGGAAAACTTCTTAAAATCCTTCTGATTCTATTCCTTGTCATTCTTGCGGGTCTTTTAATGCTGGGGCTTGTGATCGCCTTGGACTGGCCCTGGTGGGTCGGCCTCTTTGTCTTTCTTTTTCTCGCGGGTCTTTTTCTCGCGGGCCTTTTCATCAGACGGAAATGGCTTTCCTACCGGGAGAACAATTTCGTTCAGCAGATTATTTCCCAGGAGGAGAAATCCTTTGAACCGGGAAAAAAGGATGCTGAAAAAAACGGCGATCTCAAGAACCGGTGGAGCGAGGCCATGCAGGAGCTCAAGCGCTCGCGGCTCAAGGAGCACGGAAACCCCCTCTATGTGCTGCCCTGGTACATGGTCATGGGAGAGAGCGGATCGGGTAAAACCACCGCCATCGAAAGCGCGGGCCTCAACTCCCAGTTCGCCCAGATCAACCGGGTTTCGGGGCTTTCGGGCACCAAGAATTGCGACTGGTGGTTTTTTGATGAAGCCATCATCCTCGATACGGCGGGCCGCTATGCGGTGCCCGTGGACGAAATCCGCGACAGAGATGAGTGGAACATATTCCTGACCCATCTCAGGAAATACCGGAAAAAAGAGCCTATTAACGGCCTCATCGTCACCGTTCCCGTTGACCGTCTCCTCCAATCAAGCCCGGAGAGCAACGAAGAGTACGGGAAAACGATCCGGAAACGGATCGAGGAGCTGATGCTGGTTCTGGGCGCCTCCTTTCCCATCCATGTGATGGTGACCAAGTGCGACCTGATCCGGGGAATGACCGAGTTCTCGGACGCCCTTCCGGAAAAGAGTCTGAATCAGGCTATGGGACTCATGAACAACAACCGGGCGACCGAATCCCTTTCGTTTGTGGATCAGGTGATGGGGTCGGTGGGAGACCGGTTGCGGGACTTGAGGCTCATTCTCTGCCAGCATTTCGGGAAGAGATCTTCCGGATATGGGGTCGACCCCGCCTTTTTTCTTTTTCCGGAAGAGTTTGACGCCATCCGGGCGCCGCTCAAATCCTTTGTTAAAGGAGCTTTTCTGGAAAACCGCTACCAGGAGGCCGCTTTTCTGAGGGGAATCTTCTTCACCAGCGGCAAGCAGGAAGGAACACCCTATTCCCATTTTCTCAAGGAGCTGGGGATTATCGATAAGGATAGCGCGTTAAAAGAGACCAATAAGGGGCTCTTTCTCCATGACTATTTCGCGAAAATCCTCCCCAACGAACGGGAGCTTTACGCGCCCACCAAACGGGCGCTTGAACTCGGCAAGGTCACGAAAAACCTCTGGCTCGCATCCTATCTGGCCATTGGTGTGGCCCTCTGTGGGGTTCTGAGTTACTCCTTCATGAAGAATGTGCGCTCCTTGAATCAGATCTCCCATGAAATCAAAGACACCTCCCTTCTCAAAGGCGATTTCCTATCGGACGTGATCGTGCTGGACCGCTTCCGGAACGCCATTTTGAAGGTGGGGGAGAAGAACGAGAAGTGGTGGATACCGAGGCTCGGACTGGAAGAGAGCAGCCTCATCGAGGAGAAGCTTAAAGCCGAATATTGCAAGCGATTCAAGGAGGGATTCCTCCAGCCCTATTTCACAAAGACAATCACCGACCGGATGACCCATTTCACCCGTGAAACACCGGAGCCGGTGGTCGGCGATCATGTCGCCCATCTGGTCCGGCGCATCAATCTTCTTTCGGCGGCCATCAAAGGGGAAAAGTTGGAAACATTGAAAAGTCTGCCCCAGCCAGACTGTTCGGTTCTTCTTCCTGGCGACAGCGCGATTCCCGAGATAATGGAAAAACTGAACGGTCTCTACCTCTATTACCTTTTCTGGGGCCGGGACTCCATGGATCTGGCCCAGGAGATGGCCCCTCTTCAGACGTGGCTCAAGCACCTTGTTTCCGAAACCGATATCCCGCTCAACTGGATCGTTCCCTGGATCAATAAAGATTCGGAGCTGAAAGGGATGGCGTTGGGGGATTTCTGGGGAGGGAGCGGAGCCCTTTCCGGGGAGGAACCACGTATTCTTCCGGCCTACACCACCGCCGGCAAAAAAAAGATCGATGGGTTCATGAAGGAGCTTGAAACCGCCCTCGCCGACCCCCTGACCATCGCCGGGAAAAAGCTCTCCTTTGAGACCTGGTATAAAAATCAATATCTGAACGATTGGCAGGCCTTCGCGATGAATTTTAAGAAGGGAAAAGATACGTTGCGGGGTGTGGAGGAGTGGCGTCAGATGGCGGGAAGAATGGCGGGTGATCAGAGTCCCTACGCCCTTTTGTTCAGCCAGATGTCAACGGAGCTTTTGCCGGAGGCCCCTGAAAAAGCGCCGGCCTGGCTCGCCCTGGTCCGCGAATGGGATACCATCCGGAGTCAGGGTGAAAAATTGAAGAGCGCCGACACCGCAACGGGTATTGCGAGCCTGACCAAACAAGGCAAGTCGGTCATTAGTAAGATCAATAAGCTTAAAAAAGTCACAGGCGAAAGCGTTCAAGAGTCCATGGCTCCGGTCATCTATAACGAATACATGAACGCGTTGGGTCAAATCGCTCCCCAGGCCGCCTCCTCAGCCATGATGTTTCAACTCTGCGAGAAGACCTTCACGGCGGATCCCATATCTGGAGACTCCCCGTTTTTTGTGGCCAATCAAGCCCTTGCCTCCCTTCGGACAACGATCATCACCCCGGATTCGTCGGACAAGAGTTTCTGGGGCCTTGTTTCGGGTCCCCTAGATTTCCTGTGGCAATTCGCGGTCCGCATATCAGAGTGCCAGCTTGAAGAGGCCTGGAAAAAGACGGTTCTTGTTGAAATTCAGGGGGTCTCCGATCAGAGGGTGTTGAATGAGATGCTTCAGGGCAAGGAGGGGTTGGCGAAAAATTTTGTCGCAGGCCCGGCCAAGGCTTTTATCACGAGGGATTACGGCAAGGGATACCAGCCGAAAATCGTTATGGGCGACCGCATCCGGTTTAATGGCCGGTTTCTTCAATTCATGAACAAGTCGGACCGGGCGCCCAAGGTCGTTCAGGATAACTACACGGTGACCATCCGGGGGCTCCCAACCGATGTCAACGATAAGGCGAAAATACGGCCCCACGAGACCATTTTGGAGCTCCAGTGCGGGTCCGAGGTTCAGACCATGAAAAACCTGAACTATCCGGTCCGGGCCACCTTTAACTGGGCCCCGGGCGGCTGTGGGGATGTCACCCTGAAAATACTTGTGGGCTCTTATACCCTTGAGAAAAAATATACCGATTATCCGCAATTTTCAAAATTTCTGAGACACTTTTCAAGCGGCAGCGTTTCGTTCTCTCCTTCCGATTTCCCGGAACATCAGGCGGATCTGAGACGGCTCGACATTCAGTTTATTGTGGTCAGATATCAGTTCACGGGAAACGGACCCGTGATTGGCATGATGGATGTGTCATCAGGAAGCGCACCGGTGGAGAGTGTGTCGTGCTGGAATTTTTCAAACTGAAACAACCCTGGAAATGGGCGGCCTTCGGCAAGCATCCCGTCGCGGCGGATTACTTTGCAATGGGAGACCCTAGTCCCATTTTAAACGCCTTTTCCTCCTGGGTTGAAAAAGGATACCAGTCTCTTAAGGGAGACCAGACAAAAGCGCCCTGGAACTCGTTTCGTTTCTGGATCAAGGGACCCAAAAAAGACCTCATTATGGGGACCCTTCACGATAGCAGCGACCGAATCGGGAGAAAGTTTCCCCTTCTCATCATCGGAACAGGTCCCCTGGGAAACTGGGAAAAAAAGTGGGAGGGCCTCCCCAGCACTCTTGACAAGGCCTGGACCCGTGCCGAATATCTGGCATGCAAACGATATTCGGAGATCAAGATGCTCGAATCGGACATCCTGGCCATGCCGGACCCGGCGGCTGAAGGCGGCCTGACAGAACCTCCTCTGGAGAAGAAGGGGTGGCCATCCGCCTTTTTAGGGAGTGACATGGATTTCAAAGAGAATCTGAAGTCCTTGCTGAACAATGGAAAAGCCTCGTTTCAAACCGCCTGGGAGAGTGATTCCGCAGGCCACTCGCCTCTGACCGGTATGCATCATCTGTTGAAGTCAAGAATTGGCCCGCTCTCTCCAACCGCCGCTTTTACGACCCTTGCATCCGGTAAGGCAACGGTCGTTCTTTTCAGAAAACCCCTGACCACCGATGACTTTCTTTATCTGGTGGCCGCCGCGAAGTGAGGTTGCGGCTGAGGAACACCGTTGGTCCACCACGATTTCTTCAGCCACGCTCCGCGCCCAATTCTCATCTTTAATAAAGGAGACAAAAAATGACGACAAAAACAGTTGAAGAATTGATGACGCCCTTGAGTGAATACGCGACCGTATCCCAGGACGCGACCTTGAAAGAGGCGATCATCGCCCTTGAAAATGTTCAGAAAGCTTTTGATAAAAACCAGTATCAGCATCGAGCGGTCCTCGTTTACAACGAACTCAACTACATTGTGGGCAAGGTGGGCCAGCTTGATGTGTTAAGGGCACTTGAGCCCAAATATGAAAGCATGGGGGCGACCAGCGGCATCGCCCGTTTCGGGTTCAGCAGTCACTTCATGAAGTCCATGTTCGAACACTACAAACTCTTTGATTCCCCAATGGAGAAGCTTACCAAAAGAGCCGCGAGTCTGAAAGTCAAGGAGTTTATGCACACCCCCACAGAGGGGGAGTTCGTCAATAAGAAAGCGAGCGTCAATGAGGCGATTCACAGCTTTGTAATGGGCCAGCACCAATCCCTGCTGGTGGTCTCGGAAAAACAGATCGTGGGCATCCTGAGGCTTGTGGATGTTTTCAAGGAGATTTCAAACGAAATAACAAAGAGTGGAGAATAAAGGGGCCAGGTCCTTCGCCTCGCCTCATGAGCTGTTCTTGAGAAAGTTGGTGACCTTTTCGGAATTGTCCTTGACGTGAAGCCACCGGGACTTAATTAGTTTTTTTTGTGAAATCAAATACTTTCGATAAATATCCACCACTTTTGAAGCATCCCCTTCGAGGTCGTTCACAAAGCCTCTGGCGATGCTCTCCTGGATTTCGATCTGTTCTCTGAGATCCTGGGTTGACATGGTGTCCAGGAAATAGAGAAGAATTTTACTCCGGATGGGAGCGACGGAGTTGGCGATAAGAACGAAAACCATGTTGTTGGTTCTTTCCGCGATCAGGTTGAGGAATTTGAAGTCATTTTTCACGATTTTGGTGTGGTCATCGAGATTTTCCAGGGTATCTTGGCACAGATCGAGAAGGGTCTTCACATCCCTTGGAGAGAATTGTCTTAGGGATGCCTTGAGCATGGATGGAAAGAATTCAATATAAAAATTGAGCAGCTCTTCAACAATATATTGATCGATCATGGGGTCTTCACCCGCCTCTTCCTTATATGAGAAGAGCACCTTCAAGAAATCGATTCCGGCGTATTTAAAGTAGTTTTTCACGTAGACCCCGTCCCGCTGCCGGATGTCGAGAACTCCCATGGCTTCAAGCTGCTTCAGGGCGATTCTTAAGGAAGAGCGGTCAACCTGGTGTTCTTCTGAAAGTTGTCTTTCCGTGGGCAGCTTGTCTCCCGGTTTTAACTTCTTTCGAAAAATATTTTTCAAAAGAATGTGTATGATTTTTTCATGGCGTCTTCCGGACATGGCGGGTTGGCCTCCATTATGAAAAGAGAATTACGTGTTCTGGTTAAAATATAACCCATATTGGTAGACCAAGATACTGTTAATTATCCATCCAAGTCAAGCGGTAAATCAGGGTAATCGCATTTGGGACGCGCATCCTTCGGCCCTGCCGGGGGCCAACCTTTTGAAAAGGTT
>JAGVHJ010000241.1 GCA_020056645.1 Desulfobacterales bacterium | reverse complement strand
CCTTAAACACCCCAGCCGTCATCAATCGCGAAGAGAGAAAAACGCCCCCCTTGCAAGAGAGGCTTGCCGCGGCCCGGCAGTGCGAAGAGATGGGCTACCCCTTGGCCTTCCACTTTGATCCCGTGGTTGTCTACGATGGGTGCGATGCGGACTACCGGGCCGTGATCGATCTTCTCTTCCAATCGGTCTCTTTTGAAAACATCGCCTATATCAGCATCGGGTCGTTTCGATACATGCCCGATTTAGGCCCCATCATCGAGACCCGGTTTCCTTCCTCCGCCATTCTGAATGGCGAGTTCATCACGGGAATCGACGGAAAAATGCGCTACTTCAAGCCGATCCGGATGAAGATATACCGGGTCATCATCAATGCGATCCGGGCGCACTCCCCGGACGCCTTTATTTATTTCTGCATGGAAGACGACGAGGTCTGGAAGGGTTGCATGGGATTTCTTCCCCAGGATCGGGGCGGCCTGTCGCACATGCTTGACCAACGGGTTCAACACATATGCCATCTGAAGCGATGAAGCCTTCCTTCGTCAGGAGCATTGGGGTCTATTCCCTTCTCCTCCTTTTCCTCCTTGCCGTTTCGCTTACCAGAGCCAACGCGGCCGAATGGTATCGGGTGGTCCAGGTGTTTGACGGGGACACAATCCGCCTTGAAAACAATGTGACCATCCGCTACCTGGGCGTGAACACCCCTGAGGTCCGCCACAAGGATCGGCCCGAAGAGCCCTATGGGAACGAGGCAAGAGAAGAGAACCGCGCCCTTGTTGGAGGTAAAAAAATCCGGCTCGAATTCGATGAAGAGAGAAAGGACCAGTATGGCAGGAGCCTCGCCTATGTCTATCTGGAGGATGGCCGGATGGTGAATCGGATACTGATTGAGAGGGGGCTTGCCTGGGTCCTGTTCCAGAGGCCAAACATCCGTCACGAGCGGGCTTTCCTGGAAGACCAAAACCGGGCCATCTCCGGTGAGCTTGGGATCTGGCAAATCTGGAAGGGCCAGGCCGGCCTCTTTATCGGAAACGAAAAATCGAAACGGTTTCACCTGAAGAAGTGCGCATACGCGCGAAATATCGCAAAGAAGAACCGGGCGATCTTTAATACCAGCCTCGACGCCTTTAAAAAAGGATACTCCCCCTGTAAACATTGTATCGACCGTACCAGGTAGGAGCTCGGCCATGAGAAAAGAAGGTAGCTATTCATCAAGATGGCAAAAAGCCTTCGAAACTTTCGTCCGAAAAAAAGTGAAAGTCACTCACAACAGGGCCTTTTTACAGCTAAAGCAAGGCCATACTGAATCGTTACAAAAGAAGAAGAAAAGGAGACCGGAAGCCTTGAAATATGTGGGAGCACACGTTAGCATTGGGGGAGGGGTGGAAAACGCACCCAAAAACGCCGCCAAAATCGGCGCCAGAGCCTTTGCCCTCTTTACCAAAAACCAGCGTCAGTGGCAGACAAAACCTTTAAGCGAAACAAGCATCGCCGCTTTTAAAAAGAATTGCGACGAGAATGGTTACCTTCCCGATGTCATTCTTCCCCATGATAGCTATCTGATCAACATCGGCCACCCGGAGAGAGACGGGCTTGAGAAATCCAGGGCGGCATTTCTGGATGAAATGCGCCGGTGTGAAGCGCTTGGCCTCAGACTATTAAATTTTCATCCCGGAAGCCATCTGGGAAAGATTACAGAAAGCGAATGCCTTTCCCGGATCGCTGAATCGATCAATCTGACCCTTGACCAAACCCGTGGTGTGACCACTGTCATCGAAAACACGGCAGGCCAGGGAAACAATGTGGGGCACCGGTTTGAGCATCTCAGGGCGATCATCGATCAGGTGGAAGATAAATCCCGCGTGGGGGTTTGCCTCGACACCTGTCACACCTTTGCCGCAGGCTATGATTTGCGCACACCAAAAGTCTATGAGGAGACCTTGGCCGAGTTTGGGCGGGTGGTCGGCTTCTCCTACCTTAAGGCGCTTCACCTGAACGATTCCATCAAGGATTTTTCCTCCCGGGTCGACCGGCACCACAACCTTGGAAAAGGAACCCTTGGTATGGAGGTGTTCCGGCTGATCATGAACGACCAGCGGTTCGACGCCATGCCCCTCATTCTTGAGACCAAAGATGAAACGCTCTGGGAGGCGGAGATACAATTGCTTTACGGGTTGGCCATTAGGTAAAAAATAGGGGGAATACTCTTACCTTGATGATATTAAAACAAAAATAAGGATAAGAATGCCTCCCGGCAGGCCAGATTTTAGAAGTCTGGACAAATGAGCGTTGGGATGATCGGTTACCCTATATATTTGTCAAACTTTTCAAAAGTTTGGCTCCCGGCAGGGCCGCCGGAGGCCTGCCTAAAGATCAAACGCTATGTTTTCTTCAAATAAAAGAGGGCGGGAATCCCCGCCCTCGAAGAAGATCAGAACCTTGTGGTTATTTTACTTTTTTACGTCTGCCATGGAGATGCCCATGGCCTTGGCCACGCCGTCACCATAGGCCGGGTCGGCCTTCATGCAGTTGCCGATATGCCGGAGTTTGATCTCCTGTGGCGCATCGCCCATGGCCCGGGCGGTGTTTTCAAAGAGCACCTGCTTCTGTTCGGCGCTCATTAATCGGAACAAGAGACCTGGCTGGGAATAATAATCGTCATCCTGCCGATGGTTCCAGTGATCCGCCGCACCCTCAAGGCTTAAGGGCGGCTCCGCGAAATCCGGCTGCTGTCGCCACTCTTCATAGCTGTTGGGTTCGTATCCAAGGGCGCTCCCATAATTTCCATCCACGCGCATCGCGCCATCCCTGTGGTAGCTATGAAAGGGACACCGGGCCTTATTGACCGGAATGAGATGATGGTTCACCCCCAGGCGGTATCTTTGGGCGTCTCCGTAGGAAAAGAGGCGTCCCTGAAGCATCTTGTCCGGGGAAAAACCGATGCCGGGAACCACATTGGCCGGATTGAAGGCCGCCTGTTCCACATCCGCGAAATAGTTTTCCGGGTTTTTGTTAAGCTCCATGACCCCCACCTCGATAAGAGGATAATCCTTGTGAAACCAGACTTTGGTGAGGTCGAAGGGATTGTAGGGGCATTTGGCGGCCTCTTTTTCAGGCATGACCTGGATGAACATCGTCCATTTGGGGAAATCTCCCTTTTCGATGGCCTCATACAAATCCCGCTGATGGCTTTCCCGGCACTTGCCGATGATCGCCTCGGCTTGGGCGTCGGTCAGATTTTTGATGCCCTGCTGGGTGTGTAAATGGAATTTCACCCAGAACCGCTCTTTCTTGGCGTTGATCATGCTGAAGGTATGGCTTCCGAACCCGTGCATGGTTCGATAAGAGGCTGGAATGCCCCGCTCGCTCATGGTGATGGTGATCTGATGCAATGCCTCGGGAAGCGATGTCCAGAAATCCCAATTGTTTTTTGCGCTGCGCAGGTTGGTGCGGGGATCGCGTTTCACCGCATGATTGAGATCCGGAAATTTGAGGGGGTCACGCAGGAAGAAAACCGGTGTGTTGTTGCCGACCAGATCCCAATTCCCTTCTTCTGTGTAAAATTTCATGGCGAATCCGCGGATATCCCGTTCCGCGTCAGCTGCGCCGCGCTCACCGGCCACTGTTGAAAATCGCACGAAAAGATCGGTTTTTTTCCCGATGGTCGAGAAGATTTTCGCTTGGGTGTATTGGGTGATGTCGTGGGTGACCGTAAAGGTCCCGAAGGCCCCGGAGCCCTTGGCGTGCATCCGGCGTTCGGGAATCACTTCGCGATCAAAGTGGGCAAGCTTTTCCAGGAACCAGACATCCTGGAGCAGCATGGGGCCGCGCGGCCCCGCAGTCATGACATTTTGATTGTCGGGCACGGGTGCGCCGCCATTGGTGGTCAATTTTTTCTTTTCATGGTGCATGATACGATTCTCCTTTTGGGGTTACGGGATGTTTCCGCCCTGGTTAATGGTGAAGGCATCGATTTGGCAATTCGGGATTGAATTCCCAGCCGAGTTCCCTCGGGACACCTTGCGTGTGAAAGACGAGTCAGCGCCCGTTAAGAGCGTGATGTTGATGGGGCGATTACCCCATGGTTAAAGGAATGGTGGCTTGTTGACCTTTTCGACTACTATTTTGGGACTTTTAGCATGGGCAAAATGGGCAGGCAAGAAATTTATTTCTGAGATCGAGATAGCGTGATGCCGACGGCTCTGCCATGAGCCAAACTTTTAAAAAACGTAACTATTCAGCAGCGATTCATCAAGATGGCGAAAAGCCCGTTTTGTTCGTTCCCTATTTTTTTCGGGAGCTCCCTGGCTTTTTGCTGAACAGGCGAAAACAAAGGCCTAAAGGCCTCAAACCGTTTGCCAGTTCTATCGCAAAAAGCCTTCGAATTTTTCATCCGAAAAAAAATAAATGTCACTTCACAAAAGGGCCTTTCTGCCACTAAAGCAACGCCATACTGAATTTTGAAAATCTGACCGCCGGAGTTAAAAACGACACTCAATGGGAATTACAGACCACTCTTCCCATGGTAATCCTGTAACGAACAGACACTCATATCCTTATTCCTTCGGGCGTCGATGCCTTTGGCCGCCGCCACCGCCGCAGCCGTGGTGGTGATGTAGGGAATTTTAAACCGGATCGCCGTTTTCCGGATGTAGGAGTCATCCTCTTTACTCGCTTTCCCGCTGGGGGTGTTGATCACCAGTTGGATTTCGCCGTTTTTTATGCCATCCACGATATCGGGTCTGCCATGGCCGATTTTCCGGATCGCCTGGGCTGCGATGCCGTGCTGGGAGAGGAACTCACGGGTGCCGTTGGTGGAAAAAATTTTGAACCCCAGATCCCGGAAGAGTCTGGCCGCTTCAATGGCGCTCGGTTTGTCGATGTCCGCGATGGTGAAGAGAACGCCGCCCGTCAGGGGAAGGGGTGTCTGTGTGGCTTCCTGGGCCTTATAATAGGCCATGCCGAACGATTCGGCCATGCCCAGAACCTCGCCGGTCGAACGCATTTCGGGCCCCAGGACCGGGTCAACCTCGGGAAACATGTTGAACGGAAAGACCGCTTCCTTGACGCCGAAATAGTTGGGGGTGCGAACGGTAATGGCAAGATCGGCCATCGATTTTCCCAGGATCACCTGGGTTGCGAGCCGGGCCATGGGGATGTTGCAGATCTTGGAGACCAAGGGAACGGTCCGTGAGGCCCTGGGGTTCGCCTCCAGGATATAGACCGTATCGTTTGCGATGGCGTACTGAATGTTCATGATCCCCTTCACATTGAGTTCGATGGCGATTTTTTTAGTATACTCGCCGATGGTCTCAATATGCTTCTTGGGAATACTGATGGGCGGGATCACGCAGGCCGAGTCTCCGGAGTGAACGCCCGCAAGCTCGATATGCTCCATCACTGCTGGAACCACGGCCTCTTTTCCGTCGGAAATGGCGTCCGCCTCGGCTTCGATGGCGTTTTCCAGAAATTTGTCGATAAGGATAGGCCGTTCGGGCGACACCACAACCGCCGCGGCCATGTAAAATTTGAGCATCTCTTCATCGCGAACCACCTCCATGGCCCTGCCGCCCAACACGAAGGAGGGGCGGACCATGAGGGGATATCCGATGGAGCGGGCGATCTCCAGGGCCTCTTCCGTGGTCCTGGCCATGCCTGATTCGGGCTGGGGAATGCCCAATTTGCGAATAATTTCCCGGAACCGGTCCCGGTCTTCGGCCAGATTGATGGTGTCGGGCGATGTGCCGATGATCGTAACCCCGGCGTCCGCCAGCTCCTGGGCCAGATTGAGGGGGGTCTGGCCTCCGAATTGAACGATGACCCCCTCGGGTTTCTCCTTCTCATATATGCTCAGCACATCTTCCACGGTCAACGGTTCGAAATAGAGCTTGTCCGAGGTGTCGTAGTCGGTGGAGACCGTCTCGGGATTGCAGTTCACCATGATCGATTCATAGCCCGCGTCCCGGATGGCGAACGCCGCATGCACGCAGCAGTAATCGAACTCAATTCCCTGGCCGATCCGGTTGGGCCCGCCGCCGAGCACCATGATTTTTTTCCGGTCAGAAACTGAAACTTGATCGAGCGCGCAATAGGTCGAATAATAGTAGGCCGCGTTTTCCACGCCGCTGACCTGAACCGGTTCCCAGCCTTGTTTTATGCCCAGGGAAATCCGTTTATCCCGGATTGTTTTTTCAGAGACGCCAAGGAGTGTCGCCAGATACCGGTCGGCGAATCCATCTTTTTTCGCCTGGACGAGAAGATCGTCCGATGGGAGCCCTCCTTTGAATACGAGGATCTTCTCTTCCAGTTCCACCAGCTCTTTCATCTGTTGGATAAACCAGATCTTGATATGGGTCATCTGGCTGAGAGTTTCAATGTCGGCGCCTTTCCGGAGCGCTTCGTACATGATGAACTGGCGTTCGCTCGACGCTTTCCCGAGCATGCCCATGAGCTGATGAAGTGTTTTTTCGTTGAAATTTTTAGCAAACCCCAGACCGTACCGTCCGTTTTCAAGGGAGCGAATCGCCTTCTGGAACGCCTCCTTATAGGTTTTGCCGATGCTCATCACCTCTCCCACGGCCCGCATCTGGGTTCCGAGGACATCTTCGACCCCCTTGAACTTTTCAAAGGCCCACCGGGCGAACTTGACCACCACATAGTCGCCGGAAGGGGTATATTTTTCCAGGGTCCCGTCCCGCCAATAGGGAATTTCATCCATGGTAAGGCCTCCCGCGAGGAGCGAAGAGACCATGGCGATGGGAAAACCGGTGGCCTTGGAAGCGAGGGCCGACGATCGCGATGTGCGGGGACTGATTTCGATCACCACCACACGATCGGTTTTTGGGTCGTGGGCGAACTGCACATTGGTGCCGCCGATCACTTCGATGGCCTCCACGATGGCGTAGGAAAATTGTTGAAGACGGCGCTGTAGTTCAGGACTGATGGTGAGCATGGGCGCAGTGCAGTATGAGTCTCCCGTATGGACCCCCATGGCGTCCACGTTTTCGATGAAACAGACCGTGATCATCTGGTTTTTAGCGTCCCGGACCACTTCCAGCTCCAGTTCCTCCCACCCCAGAACCGACTCTTCGATCAGAACCTGATGCACGATGCTTGCGGCCAGTCCCCTGGAGGCGATGGTTCGAAGATCCTCCACATTGTAAACCAATCCGCCGCCGGTCCCCCCCATGGTGTATGCGGGCCGGATCACCACTGGATACCCCAGGCCTTCGGCCACTTTTTCCGCATCCTCCACCGTGTTCACGGTCTCGCTCCGGGGCATTTCGATCCCCAGGCGGGCCATTGTTTCCTTGAACGCGGTCCGGTCCTCCCCTCGTTTAATGGCGTCGATATTCACTCCGATCACCTTGACGCTATATTTGTCCAGAATGCCGCTTTTCGCGAGCTCGGAGGAGAGATTGAGTCCGGTCTGGCCGCCCAGGTTGGG
>JAGVHJ010000285.1 GCA_020056645.1 Desulfobacterales bacterium | reverse complement strand
ATTCTTGTGCAACCTATAGAAAAAATAGCGGCATTCTTCAAGGCTTTTTCAGCCGGAATATTTTTTACCCCCTTTCAAAAAAGATTTAGGCCGGTTAAACACTTGATCTCTGCGGCTTAATTGGTATATGAATTAAATTTTTTAAATGGGTGTAATTCCGAACCTAGGAGAGGGCGGGGGTATCGAAGCCGCTTCACTCATCACGAGAGACCATCAATGGGATCAGGGAGACATGCCAATGGGAAACGAGAAGGAGATTTTATCCGATTCCGATATCGACCGGCTGTTAAAACGTATCTGTTCGGAGATTCTTGAGGCTCACAAAGATCTGGAAAATCTTGTTTTTATTGGAATTCAGACACGGGGCGTTTTTCTTGCAAAACGTCTTCAGGCTGAGATCCTGCGGTTGAAACAGATCGAAATTCCGAGAGGATCCATCGACATCACCCTCTACCGGGATGATTGGACCCGGATCGACATCAATCCGGTGGTGCAGGACACCCGTATCAGTTTTTCCGTTGACGGAAAACAGATTATTTTGATCGATGACGTGCTCTTCACCGGCAGAACCATCCGGGCCGCCATGGACGCCTTGATGGATTTCGGCAGACCCGATCGTATCGAGCTTTTTGTCCTTGTGGATCGAAAGCACCGGGAGCTTCCGATTCAGGCCAACTACATCGGGCTAACCGTCGCCACCCGATATACGGATAGCGTGAATGTGCTCTTGAGAGAGCATGATGGCTCGGACCGGGTGTTGCTGCTGGAGGGAGATGCATGAGCACATCCGAGCATAAAAAGGGGGCTCCGGCCAAGGGTCGCGTGGGCGTCATCTCCGTATCGAGCACCAGAAGCGTCGAAACCGACAAGAGCGGCCATTGGATGGTCAACAACCTGGTCAAGGAGGGGCATGAGGTGCTCCTCCATAAAGTGGTTCCCGACCACCGGGAACAGATACGGGACGCCCTGTTTCAGGGGGTTCATGAATTGAAACTCCAGGCGCTTTTGATCACCGGCGGCACCGGCATTACGGAAAAGGATGTGACCATAGAGGCGGTGAGGCCCTTCTTCACCAAGGAGCTCTCCGCCTTTGGGACGATCTTCGCACAACTGAGCTATGAAGAGATCGATTCCGCGGCCATTTTATCTAGGGCTACGGCGGGAATCATTGAAAAGACAGCCGTGTTTTTGATGCCGGGAAGTTTAAAGGCCTGCAAGCTCGCGTGTCAGGCCATCATTTTTCCCGAGCTGGGCCACCTGATCAAACATATTTACGAGTAAGGAGTAAAGATATGGAAGGGTACGATACATTTGTTGATTCCTGGAGCGGGGCATCCCAGGATATGAAGGTGATCTTCACCGGCCTGAAAGGGTTTCTCGATTCCCTGGGAGGCGTGATGTTTGATTTTATAGGCCGTCCCGGCATCAGCTTCTCGTTGCGGGCGAAGCATGTTCGTCAGAAAGAGCGGCATCTGTTCACCATGATCGATGTGATTGACGATGATCCGGGAAACCGGTGGCTTTCGGTCTGTTTTTACGGGGACCTGATTAGCGATCCGGAAGAGAGGGGCGATCTGGTGCCAGGAGGCCTCCTGGGAGAGGATGGACACTGTTTCGATATCTCCGAACCCGATGAGGAGGTGGTGGCCTATGTCAAGGAGCGGCTCAGGGAGGCCTGTGCTCGTGCCTCCGAATAAAGGCGCTATTTTTCCGGAAGCTTGATTTTTCGTTTTTCCGGATTTTTATTTTGTTTGAAGAGAATCGCCACATGCCCGGTGAGACCGATCATCTCGCACTGGCTCATGGTTTCTATGGTTTCGAGCATGGCTATTTTTTGAGGCTTTTCCTTGAAGTCGATGAATTTGATCTTGATGAGTTCATGGGCCGAAAGGGATTCGTTGATCGATTGAATGAGCGGCTCAGTTATCCCTTTGTGTCCGATGATCACCACGGCTTTGAGCCCATGGGCGATTTCCCGCAGATATTTTTTTTGAGATCCCTTCAATTTTTCCATGATCGCTCCCTTCGTCTATGAATGTTCAAGAAATGGCGCTTTATACTGGGTGTTTTGGGCTTTGTCAAAAAATAGTTTGCGACGAGAAGCGATTTCAAGGCCCGGATGGATTGTCAGGCCCTGAAATCGCTAAAAATTTGAAGATCAAGGAGAAAAAAGCTATTTTGCGTACTCTTCGATGGCCATCTGGCGGATCGCTTTTTTATTGAGCTTCTGCACTTCGGTCAAGGGCATTTCATCAACGAACTTCACCCGCTTGGGAACGGCGTATTTAGCGATCTTGGTTTTTAAGTATTCGATCACCTCTTCTTCCTTGATGCGGTCCTTATATTCGGGTTTGGGCTGAATAAACACCACCACCCGTTCGCTTCCTTCCCTTTCCGGATCGGGGACGCCCACGGTGGCCGCGTGTTCCGCACCGGGAAAGGAGTAGAGGAGATCGTCGATCTCCCGCGAATAGACCTTATACCCGGAGACGTTGATCATGTCTTTCGTCCGGTCGACTATATAGAAATAACCGTTTTCATCGATGGTGACCACATCCCCTGTCCGCACATAGCCTTCATCATCAAGCCCTTTTCCAGGCTCTGGCCAGTAACCCAGCATCCGTTGGGGGCCCTTCAGGCACATCTCCCCTTTTTTTCCGGAAATGATATCTTCCGGGGAGAGCTTTTCACCGGTATCGATATCAAGGAGCTTCACTTCGGTATCTGGAAATAGAATGCCGGCGGTTCCCCGTTTTTCATTTTTTTTGCTGGAAGAGCCCTCTTTCTTGGTCCGGCTGACCAGAAAATAGATGCCCCGGGTCATGATGTATCCGAAATTTTTGCTTCCCACTTTTTTGAGGAACCAGTTGATGGTCGGCGTCACGCCTGGCAAACCCAGGAACATGTTGTTCATCTGAACGGCGGTCCTGCCGCCAAGTAGCCTCAGCAGAAAAGAGGTGTTCAGGTGGGTGCAGGGGGACATTTCAGAGAGGCCATATCCCTCCATGACGCCGCCCCCGGATTTTTCCTCGAATTTTTTCTGGGTATTGGGGGGAAGCGGCGCTGAACCGGAAACACCCAGAATGCCGATGCCGTCCAAGGCCTCATCGGTTATTTTGAGAAACTGGGTGGGAACGCCCATCTGGATGACCGGGTAATAGGTGCGGATCATTTCGACCATGGACTTGGTGTCCCGCGCGTCCGGGATCAGGATCTGATTGTATCCATCCACCACCATGGAGTGCATGACCAGGTGGCCATAGGCGTGAAAAAGGGGCAGGCCGATCAGCACGGAAATGGCCCCCTTGAAGAGTTTGCCCGCGGCGCCGAATCCATGCAGACTCTGAATGGCGTTGGCGTATATATTTCTGTGGGTGAGCATGCATCCCTTGGGAAGACCGGTGGTGCCGCCGGTGAAGAGAAGAAGCTCCAGATCCTTTTCAACATCATAATCGTACTGGGGGGGATAGGGTTTTGTTTTTTCGATCAATTCGGTGATCCAAAAAACATTTGCGATATCCCTAATCGGCTTTTTAACAGGGGGCGCCAAGGAGTAGTCTTCGATTTCCGTCAGGATGACGATATCGATGGAGGTCGATTCCATGAGCGATTTGGCCAGATCTTTGCTCTCCGCCATGCAGATCAACACCTTGGGCGTTCCTTCGTTGAATTTGTGTTCAAGGGTGGCGAGGGGTTCCAGCGAACTTCCCGGGATATGGACAAGACCTGCCTTGGCAATGGCGAAATCCGAAAGGACGAACTGAATGGAGGTGGGAAGGAGGGTGGCGACCCGCTCTCCCTTTTTCAGACCCATTTCCGCCAGCGCGGTGGCCAGCCGGTCCACCTGATCTTTGAGTTCGGGATAGGTCATCTTATAGTTGAACTGAATCAAGCCCTGCGTTTTATACTTTTTAGCCGCAACATCCAGCGCGTGAAAAACCGGTTTATCAGGATATGGCGTCAGCGTCCTGGGGATACCGAAAACCTTGTACTCTTTTTCCCATGGCATTTGCTTAATGGTCATGATTTCCCTGCCTATAGTGTTCTAAGGTTTTGTTTAATCCCCTGGCGCTCCTTCTGGGAACAGGGGGGGATTAATTCGATTAATATATGGGAAAAACCGTTTGGTTTCTCCCGCTTTAAAAAGGCGTTTCTAAACCCTGAATGTTAAAACGTAAAAAAATCGGTTGAGATCACTGCGTACTGGTCAGTTAATAAATTTATGGGGTTGATGTCAAACGAAAAATAAACACCTCTCACGGATCGAGAATGGGTTTCCCCGGCTTTTGTCCCCATTAGAGCAGCGCCTGGTTGATTTGATCAATGATACCGGATGACCCCCCAAGCGGTATCTGATCCAGGGATAAGACAGGCACCGCCCCCATCAGCGAATTGGAGACCAGGACACGCTCGGCCTGAAACAGATCGGTTTTAAACACTTTTTTTTTGGCCGTTTGAAACCCCCAGGCGGTGAGGAGGGCGATGATCTTTTTTTCCATGATTCCTGGAAGCTTATGGCGTGTCTCCGGCACGATCAGGGTGTTCCCTGAGAGGATCAGAATATTGGCGGTGTTTGTTTCAGAGATGCTCTGGTCTGGATTCAAGAGAAGGGCCTCATCCCCATGAAACTCTTTTGCGTGGCGGCCTGCCAAATAATATTCCAGATAGTTGAGTGTCTTGTGGTTTGAAAGCCAGCTCTCTCTGGGAAAGGGGGCGCTTATGAGGCGGATTCCCTTTTGTCCGGTCTCTTCAAACCTGTGGCGATAGGCCCGTGCGCTGACGATCAATTGACCGTCAAAAGAGTCCCGCACGCCGGTTCCCGATGTTGAGACTATTTTTACGGCCGCCACCTGGTCCATGAGGCGGTTTTTTTTGAGAACTCGTTCAATGATCGCATCCCAGCTCAGATCTGGGGGGAGGGTTCCATATAGTTTTTCCCACGTCTGGTTGAACCGGCGGATGTGGTCATCCAGAAACCGGATCTGGCCATACACCACGCGGAGCGTTTCAAAAAAGCCGAATCCATACTGAAATCCAAGATCGGATATGGGCGCGCATGCCTTTTCCGTGGGAAGGAGCCTTCCATTATGCCAGACATAGCTGGGGTTTAAAACCGCTCTGTTCCGGCCCAAGATCGTCTTCATCAGGGTCTCTCCCTTGTGCAGGGTCTCTTTGAATTCGGATAAGGGGTCCGAGTCGTAGACCACGCCGCCGCCCACGGAAAAATAGAGGGAGCCCTGATAGAGGGTCGCTGTCCGGATGGCGATGGAAAGGTCCATGGTTTTATGAAAGCTGATATATCCGATCGATCCGGTATAAATATGGCGTCTGACGCTCTCTAGTTCATCAATGATCTCCATCGACCGGATTTTCGGGCATCCGGTGATGGATCCGCCGGGAAAGGTGGCCTGGATCAGGTCGACGGCGTCAAGGGGCGCTTCAAGAACTCCCTCGACGATAGAGACCATGTGCCAGACGTTTTCATAGGGTTCCAGGCGTTTGTGGGCGGAGACTCTAACCGTTCCCGGCGCGCACACCTTTCCCATGTCGTTCCGGATTAGATCCACTATCATGGAGAGCTCCGCGTCATCTTTGGTGCTTTCCTGGAGATCTCGTTTCAGGTCGTCATCCTGCTCTTGGGTTTTTCCACGGGGCCGGGTTCCTTTGATGGGCCTGCTTTCCACGAGGCTTCCTTTTTGACAGAGGAACCGTTCCGGAGAGGTGGAGAGGATGGCGTGGTCCTGGGCGTTGATGAACGCAAAAAAAGGAGCGGGGTTCTTTTTAAAGAGATCGGTGAAGAGGGAAAAGGGGTCTCCCTTGAATCCAATCTGGAAGCGCTGGCTCATGTTAACCTGATAGACATGTCCGGAGGCGATATAGTCACGGATGGTCTCAACCGCCGCCATATAGGTCTCCTGGGTGAAATTGGAATGGAGGCGCTCCCCTGTTGTTCCGTTGCAACGGGGTTCCTGAGTCCTGTTTTGAATGGCGTAAAGGGTCTCCTTGACCTCTTGAATAGCACCAGCCGGACCTTCCGGTATGCAAAGGGTGGTGGTCCCATTTTGTCTATCATGAACAAGAAGGATCGCGGGAGCGGTCAAATAAAAATGGGGCAGCCGCAGATCGTCCACGGCGGTTTTAGGAAGCGTTTCGATGGCGTCTTTCAGGTCATAGGAGAGGTAGCCGAAAAGCCCCGCCATGACCGGCAGCTCCGGGGGCGGTAGCGGATCCGGAAGCGCATAGGCCCGGATCAGGGCTTTAATCGTTTTAAAGGGGTCTCCCTCAAAGGTGAGGCTCTTTTCGCCGGTGGTGATTGTGATGGTTCGGCCCCTGCCGGAACAGGTGATATAGGGATGCGCGGCGAGGATATGGTATCTGGCGCAGTCGAGCCCACCGCCGCTCAAGAGGAGGACGGTTCCGGGAAGATGGGAAAAGTGGGCCGAGAGGTCGATGAAAGACTCCTCATGGCTGAAGCGTTCCCGGTGAACCCTAATGATTTTTCCGGTCTTCTCGATGATCTCTTGGATCGCGTCGTTCATGGCATGCTCCCGTGTTTTCATGGCAAAGAGGCTTTCAATGGACCCAGTTTCAAAAAATTTTCTATGATCACCGCCCCTTTCTCCGTGAGAAAACTCTCGGGATGGAACTGAACCCCGTGGAGCGGTCGCAGGGGGTGGGACAATCCCATGATGACCCCATCCGGACTCCTGGCGGTGATTTCCAGTTCGGAACCATTCGGGGCGGTCATGAGCGAATGGTATCGGGCCACTCTTACCGGAGAGGGGAGGCCTTTGAAAAGATGCGTTCCCGTGTGAACGATGTCTGAGGTTTTCCCGTGGACCGGTACTGGCGCCCGAATGGTTTTACCACCGAACGCCTCATTGATGCACTGCATGCCAAGGCAAACCCCTAAAATGGGAATCGCTTGATAGAAGGTCTGGATGGCTGACACCGAAATACCGGCATGAAGGGGATCTTTGGGGCCTGGACTGATCAGGATATAATCGGGACGCGCCTTTTGCATTGTCTCGATCGAGAGCTTGTCGCTCCGATATACCTCGATTTTCAGATCATGGCGTCTAAACATCTGGACCAGATTATAGGTGAATGAGTCATAATTATCGAGCACCAGCAATAAGGGAGAGGACTCTTTTTCCATCATGTTTTTCCCATAAAAAAAACGCCACCCGGTTTGAGCCTGGGTGGCGTTTGCCTGTTACTCGATGTTCAAATTTTTGTTAATTTTCCCAACTCCGGCGTTGGAAAAAAATTTTGAT
>JAGVHJ010000422.1 GCA_020056645.1 Desulfobacterales bacterium | reverse complement strand
CCTTTTTATATTGAATAATTTATTACAAAAAAACAGAAATTATTTTATATATCTAAAATTATGATAGTATATATTATCCCTCCAGAGAACTATTTTCAGGAAAATAACAACAAACAAACTTTTTCAAATTGGTCATAGAATAAATCAGAGATAGTTTTCATTAAAAAAAATGAAAACGTAATAGGGGAGGGGGAACCTTAACAGAAATAGCCAAGCAAGATCTGAACAGTTCGGGTCAACCAAGTGGTCTTTGATGATGATCTGACTGATTTTTTATCATATTGAAATTAAACATTATATTCCAATAGATCGATAATCAAAAGAAATTACATTTGGGTTTGGATTCGTAGTATTTCAAATTAAGAGACAAGCGTTTTGGGATTGAAAGAATAGTCTAAGTTCTTAGTCTAAATTATTTTAAAAAATCTAAATTTCTCTATAATTTCACCGGCCTTTTTTATCACGAAAATTGTTTTTAAATCTCTTCGAAATTACATCTAAATATCTAACACTCACAAATCATTTATAAATTCATTGTGCTGGTTTGTTTCTTTTATTTGAATTACTTCCTGGCAATAATGTTGCAAAAGAGGAGATACACATCGTGAATCACGAAAAGATTGATATCAGTCCAAAATAGGAACCACCTGAAAATTAGCTTTGTGTTGACCAACATAGACAATCCACAAAGCCAAATAAAATTAATAATACCAATAATAAGTTTAGGAGGGATTATGTCAATAATTGGGGGAAGTGATAGAAGTGTCAGAGTGAAACATATCAAAATGCTGGTCAGCCTTCTGTGTTTCGTAACCTTGTCGGGATGTACTTCCGTTATAAGACCACACGTTACAGAGGCCGAGTTTCTTACTTCTGAACCAAAGATGGCAGGCCACGCTTGTCTATATGTGACTGAGGAATTTAAAACCCATACCGAAACAAAAATAGACCCCTTAGATTTAAAAAAATGGCAGTTCGATTTAGGCCCAATAGCGGTTGACACATTTAAGTATGCGTTGGGAAGTCGCTTTGAAAAGGTCGACGTCAAGCTCGGTACACCATCGTTTCCGTTACCAGCAATTAACACCGGGGATCTCGTTGTGGCAGTAGAGCCCGAATTCGCAGGTTTCAAGTCGCAATTTCCGATTTTATTCAAGTTCGAAACTTACAGTGTGCAAGTCTCTTTAAAGGTAAAAGCCTATAATCGGTCCGGTAAGATACTGGTTGATAAATTATACCATGGAGAAGGTAAAAAACGCGGCTCTATTGGCCAAGCATCTTCTGGGCTTAATGCGAACCCTGTCGCAGCCCAATTGGCATTAAAGGATGTCGTAAGTCAGGCAGTCACCGACATTCTGGCTGCTGTAAAAAAATAAAAAGAAAAAAGGCGGGTGACGGATTACCCGCCTAAACCCAGAGTACTAAATATAAAAATATAAAATAAACATCCAGAAATAAGGGGAGCAATATGAAGGTGAACAATATGACTGATTCTATATTCAGACGAAAACAATCAATTTTTTTCAGAAGAAGATTTTTCTCTATTACCAGAGCGATCCGCTTCATCCCAAGTGTTTTGATGGTGATTGGTATTTTCTGTGTCACCAATTTGGCCCAGGCTGAGGTCACATACTATTTAAATGAAGGTGAGCAACTTACAACAATACCTTTTTCAAAGCCCTATACTCAAATAGTCCAAAATCTTTATGCCTATGAGGCTACTGCGGAATGGCGTATTGGACTGACGGATAACCTGGAAGGAGACACCTATAGATTTTCAATATGGGCATACGCGCTTAAAAGCAGCTTTCGCGTGGAAATTATTCTGTTTAAAAGCCAAGAAGACCGAGAAATTGTTCTTGCAACATGGGGAAGCCAGACAACCACCGAATCTGGATTATACCAGCTGGTAGAGGGTGAGACAACAGGAATAGAACCGAATGCAACATCTGGGGACCAGCTGATTTTGAGAATAACCAAGACCTCATCTGGTTATAATGATGATGAAGTCAGTATTATGACTGCCGATGGTTATGAATCAAGTATTACCATCAAATCAAAGGATGGTGGCGATGGCGGGGGTGGATGTTTTATTACGAATCTGTTGAAATAAAAAAGTCTGAAAAAAAACAAAGGGGAAAATTATGAAAAAGAAACCTTATCAATACTACTACAATCTTTTAGTGATTGTGATTGCCCTGACCTTTAGCCAGCCTGTGTTAGCAAAAAACAAAGTCCAATTGGGGGTAGGGGGGGGACCGATTTATGGCATGATTGGTTTAAACGGAGAAATTTTATGTTTTGATAGGTTAGGTTTGACTCTGGGTGTAGGCTCCATAACCGGTTTGAATTGTTGGACAGCAGGATTCAGATATTATCTGAATAAAAGCGAAAGGCGATGTAGATTAAGGATTGGCTCGGTGTATGGAGTTGTGGATTATCAATTTTCGGGCATCAATGATATGGAACAAAAGGCGGTTGTCAAAGGATTTTTCCCTTTTATTGGTGCAGACCTCAAGTTTTCTAAAAATATTGGATTAAACTGTGACATCGGCTATCGCCTCCCTGAAAGTAAAACAACGACTTTACACGGGACCGAAAATGAATACATCAATCTCAATGAAGCCATCATAACCAATGAAAAGGGAGTCGATTTTAGCCTGGGGTTATCCTACCATTTCTAACCCAAAACCGCTGCTGCATTTATCCTTTTTTCAGCAGCGGATAAATCAGCAAGAAGAGGTTACGAGGCAATTCGGTCGGTCATTAATTGTGGGATTGAGTAAGGTCTGAAAGATAAAATGATCTGAGAGTCCGTTCGCTGCAAGATAACCCATACCAACGGTTTTATCAAAATTGATCTGGGAAAAAATGGAGGGTAAAAATGATGGAAGAAAATATAGCATTAGACGAACAACACGAAATTGACCTTGGGGCATCCCTTAATATTGAATTTGTAATGGATCTTCCAAAAAAAAAGAAGTCATTGATCGAAACCCTTGTGAGCCTGCTAATAAAAAAATTCGAGGCCTTTATAGGCCCCATGGAAAAGGTGTATGCCATGGTCGATGGCTATTCAGATGCCGAGAATTGTAAAAGAAACTTAGATGAACTGGAAAAGAAAAAATTGAATAACCGCCATTTTAAGCCTGAAATGTCTTTATTGTTCAATGAAATTGATTCTTCAGGTTTGGCTATCGCTAATGGCTATAATGAGGAAACTTTTAATATTCTGGTCACTCATATGATCATTGCCGAACTACACTTGTATGGCGAATCCAATTCAGCGGTGTTGAGCTTTGATCTTCAGGAACATCAAATCAATGAAATGCTTAAATCTGGCTCAAAGGAGGAAACAGGGCAATTCTGGAATTTCCGGCAGTCGTTCATTGAGTTATACAAAGATAAGGACTGGATCGAACTCGAACTGGCAAGAATCGTTTTGGACCTCAGGATCGCTGATCAAAAATACATCAAAGAATTCGGTGAGTTATTAATTGAAAATACAAAACTAACCTATCAGCTCCATGAGCTGAGCCATAAAATCGATCTAAAAACTGAAAACCCGAAGCTCTCGATGGCAGAACTCGAATTAGAGTTGGCCAATCTCCTGAGCTTTCAAAAGAATAAAGAGGGACAATTAAATAATAAGTGTCGCCGGTATGGTGAAGCGTTAATGGGCGGCATCGGTATGGCCACAGCCCAGGAAAGTGAAGAGGAAGTTGAAAGAAAAAGGCGTGAAACTGTTCACAAACTCACACTGGACCTTAAGAGTTTGATCCACGATGATCATATTGTTCACCACCCCAATTTTAACAAGCTATCAGAAGAAGATAGGATGTTCCTCGATGAACTGCTCAAGCAACTGCCATCCGCAAACGAAAAAAATGGTGATTCAAAAGAGCCTTTTCATGGCTATGACCTGTACTCTCCCAACGATTTGAGATTGATGGTCTATAGGGCAAAAGCGATCCTTGAAAACGCGGGGATCGAAATGGTCAGAACAGAGACTTTGATCCTTGGTGAAACCCTGCAGGAAAAATTGGAATTCCTGAATTTGGAAATCCTTCGCTTGAAAAAACTGTTACCTTTTTTGAGGGCTCAGTTTTCAGCTCATACGCAGCATATCCGCAAGATTGAAAAGGCTCTGTCCGACCCAGAAACGGAAAAGGAATCGCTTCAGAACAAGATCCAGTCGACCCGGGAAAATATTGTGATTTTCGAAAAAGAGCTCCAGTTGCTGTTTGAAGAGGAGCCTGAACAAGACAATTAGCAATCATTCATCGGCATCTGGATGAAAGTATGTTATTTTTCTCCAGATACGTTACTGAGAGGTGGATAATGTCAAACGAAAAATATCTTCCCAGCAACCTAATTTTTCATGGCCATAGGGGGGTGTTTGTAAATAGTAAAGAGTTGCCGAAATTGGGGCATAAACCCAGTACGGATCTCACGATTTCCCCCATAGAGCGTTTAGGAATTAATGCCAATGGGGATACGTTGGCCTTGGCGGCCCATGGAAAAGATCATTTTGTAAAGGTACTAAACCTTAAAACTGGCAATTGTCAGTTCAAAATAAAAAACACATTGGAAAAAAAGCCTTATTCCGTCCTTTCCAGTAGCGATTTTCTGTTGATTACCGATCAAAATTGGTACCGACTTCAAATCCACAACTCTCAAACCAGGAAATCAGTCGGAACGATTGATTTTCCCTATGAGCTCCAGGCATTTTGTTTTTCGCACGATGGGAATCATTTATTTACCATATCAAACATCAATGTCTTTCAGGAGTGGGACCTGTCAACCGGACAATCCGTAAATGAGTGTCGTTTGAAATGCTATCCAACCCCCATAACCCAGATAAGTATTCATAAAAATGGAGAAAGTTTTTTCACGTGTTGCACCGACTTTGGCGATATTTTTGAGCATGATTTGAAAACAGGCGCTGTCATCAATCAACACAAAGGGACAACCCCGATGATCTATTTTTTTAAACTTTTCCCAGATGGCCGCTCTATCGCCATCCGGGGAATTGAGAATAAAATAGAGGTCGTAGATCTTTCCACAGGAGAAATCCGGCATACACTCGATTGTAAGGATTCTTTTTCAAATCGGATCTACATTTCTCAAGACTCCAGGAAATTGGTCAGCCTGCTCTGGAAAGGTACCAACATGCTCATCTGGGACATAGGGAAAGAGACATGCAGAGAGTTTTCTTCAAAACACATTGTCAAGCCCTTCAGGGCCCGTTTCCTGAATGAGGATACGCTCATCATAATTGATGAAGATGCAAAACATAAACTGGTGTTTATTGATCTCCAGTCGGACCGGTTACTGGGCATCCTTCACAACTTTCAAAAGGAAGTTCTGTGGGAAACCGCGCCAGATAACCCTGACGATGATATATTGTTCTGGGGCGAGGATATTGACAAACTCATTGATGTGGCGGAACTGGACGACCAAGGTGGTTTGAAGGATACCCCGCTCAAACACACGGACTCCAGACGCAAAGCCTATTTGCAGGATCATCTTGACCGAGAGGCTGTCATCGCAAGGCTTAAAAACAAAACACACGAATCCCGGGTTCACAGACAGCTATATTATGAAATAAAACAACTTACAATGATGCATCTCGAAGAGGGGTTATCTGCAAAATTGAGCCTCCCTGCCAGGGAAAAGGAGGAAAAATAATGATCAACCTCAAATTTTCAAATTTCCCAGAATCCAGTCTTTTTAATGTCGGGAAAAAAACAACCCCATATCTGGCGGATAAGACACGTTTTTTTCATCCGGATGAAATCTCGGTGAATGAAAAATTTGGGACTATCACAGACCGGTTTGTGGGTGAGACAAATGAAGCACTCATTATACACATTCAGGAAGCACATTTCAATCAGGACTCCTATGTTTCCGTAATAAATATCATTGATGAACTCATACACAAAACAGGAATCACCCTTTTACTGAAAGAGAGCGACTCAGGAGAGGACTCAAGAAATTATTTTGAACGGTATTGCTACTCAGATAAACAAAAAATTAAAGAAATACAAGATGATATAGATGATAACACTTACTCAGCAGATAAATATCTATATATTTTCTCGGACTATCCACTTGATTGCCGCGGTGTTGATAATCAGAAGCTTCGCGATTCTAATTATTTGTGTTTTGCAAACTTTGATCCTCTGCGACCTGCTGCCAGGCGCTACTTGGGGGAAATACAGCAGCAGATTGAAGATCTGAAACAGCATATTTATTGTAAAGCATTGCTGGAATTTGAGTTAATGAAACAAAAATGTAGGGATTCCTCAATCGCTTTAAATGCGTGGGCCCAGTTCTTAAAAAAAAAATGTGGAAAAAAACGCTCCAAAGACCTTGAGACACGCTTCCCCAATTTTTTTCATTTCTTAAACACTATCGATATGGAAGAAAGGATTGTTTTTTTTGATGTTGATGGCGAGCGGGAACACGTTCTTTCCACCCTGAACAAAACGCTGAACCCTCAAATGAAACAGATTCTTTTTGATATGCGTCAGAATTTTATAAAAGGGCACATCCCGCCGGTTGAATTTTACAGCTATATTCTTTCCCAGTGTGACAACCCTGAAAAAAATACCAAAAATTTATTTCTATACACCCAATATCTGACTGAATTTAGCTTAATTAACACAATATCTTTATTTGAAGAAATTGATGACTTTGCCCAGGGCGTTTATCAACAATTAATTACAAACAAAGAACAGCAGATGTTGAAAGAAATTTCAGAGAGAGTGGATCTTCTTTTAGAATTTCTCGATTTGGCCCTTGGGCCAAAAGCATATCAATTTTACATGAGCCAAAGGGAAACATTTGATATTGATGCATGGCTTCCCTTCTTAAACGAAAGTTTAATGGAAATCGGTTCGAAAGAAGTTATCCGGCCCCCGGCCGGATATCAAAAGGAAGTGTTCAGCAAGTTACAAGAATTTTACGACACATGTATCCGACGGGCATATCACTTTGTTGATCGCACTTTAATGCATATCGAACACTCTCGCTCAAACGCAGGCATTCTGATTACTGGTGGATTCCACTCTTTCACCATCAAACGATTGCTCAAACAAAAAAAAATCAGTTACGTTGTAATATCGCCAAGAATCAACAGTGATTCTGACGATGCTGCCAAAGACAAATCCTTTCGTCAGGCGGCGAAAAGACTGCTTGAATAATAACAATTCAGTAACTAAAGTTTCACACATGGAAAAGCGCCTTGATTCAAAGTCAAAGCACTATCGGCTTTAGCCTATAGTGCTTTGACTTTGAATTCCGGTTCGTCGCGAATTCACCATGATCAATGGAAACGAAAAAAACTGTTTGTGCACTCCCGGTGATTTTTTTTAGTGTTCTTGAACTTTTTTCGAATTGACCTCCAATCGGCCTGATGATATACAATATAAAAATGTATATCTAAATGGGGTGGATTATGCAAGTTTCAAAATGGGGTAACAGCTTGGCAATAAGGTTGCCTGCTTCCGTAATTAAAGCGCTTGAATTACGAGAAGGCGATAATATTGAGATTGTGGTTGCTGGCGAGAGAACCTTTCATGTAAAAAAGAAGCCTGAAAGAGAAGAGTTGTTGAAGCGGTTAAGGCGGTTTCGTGGGAAATTACCCTCCGATTTCAAGCTCGACCGGGATGACGCCAATGATAGATTCTGAAGTCTTCATAGACACCAACATTTTGCTTTATACCTTGTCTGCGGACAAAGAAAAAGCGGATCAAGCCGAGGCAATTCTGCGTGCCGGGGGACTGATTAGTGTGCAGGTATTAAATGAGGTTCTAAGCGTTGCTCGACGTAAATTAGACATGTCATGGATAGAAATCGATGAAGTCTTGACAATTATTAGGTCTATGTGTCGTGTTGACCCTTTGACATCAGACACACATGATCGGGGAAGGTGGGTTGCTGAACGCTACGGATTGAGCGTTTATGATGCCATGATTGTTGCGGCTGCCCTGAATGGAGGGTGCGGCATTTTGTACTCCGAAGATATGCAGGACGGAATGGTTATCGAAGATCGTCTGCGCATATGCAACCCTTTCAATTCATTGAGTTGATTTTTTAAAATCCTACACCTCGCCGATATCATTCTTGATTTTATTCTGAATATCCTTGCGGAGTACCTTTTCTATCATGCCAGGTTGGGTGGGTGCCTGGATGACGGGAGAAATCATCGCATAGGAGATGTCCTTGTTCCTCAAAAGCCTACCCAACGTGGGTGCATGAAATCCGCCGGCCACCATGATGCCGCAGTTTCCGCGGGAGTTTTCGATGTGGTCGATGGCCCGCTCCACAAAGACATGGGCTCTTTCGATACAGATATAATAGAGCTCTTCCACCACAGGAATGATATTTTCAACACTTGAAATATCGATATCCCCCAATACCTCGCCGGGAAATATTTCCCTGAAAAATTCAGGCCATCCGGCCACATTGATATCGTTTCTAATGGAAAGATAGTGTTCATATTCCGCAGGTGTGAGACCAAGGGAAATAAAATCGTCTATCAGGGTTACTTGTTTCATGAAAGTGTCAAGCCGCTCCTCATCTTTTCCGGATATCAGCCGACCATGTATTTCTTCTTCCAGTTCACAAATTTGATTATAAATAATTTTAAAATCCAATTGATTATACAGTGCTGTGTATCTGTCCATATCAAATATAAGTATCCGTTTATCCATGCGATTCACCTCGCAAAACTGATTGAAGTCGGGATAGGTGCTCAAGTCTATCTTGAGATTGTTCGCCTCCTCGAATAAAACAATCCCGTATTCATCAAGATTATCGTTTTCATGGAATTTGTTTCGATTAACCATCCATCGACAAAGCCGTGAATTGAAGAACAATTTTATTTTCTGGTCGATTTCCCTTTTCAGGAGGCCTATTGTCCGCCGCGCATCAGGTCGCATGGCGTCAATTTTTCCAAAAAGTCTGAAATTAACCGCCTCATAAAGAGATCTGTCTTCCATTCCCCGGATATCCAGGGGGTAGTCCGTAATACGATACAAAAAATGAACGCCAAGGGTTTCCCCCTCGTCAAATTTTTTCCTGGCATCGGCGATTCTTTGCCCGGGGGTCATATGAAATCGGCTGTCAACATTGCCAATTCCGTCGTGGGAGCCCCCTTCCAGAAAAACAAGGTTGATTCCATAGGAAAAAAGCAGGTTTTCAACCAGATATGCCTGTTTCACAGAAGCATCCTGGTTCGCTGTGGCATCTTTGATATAGATGATTAGTTTTTCCGACCCACCCTTGAAGGTTTCATCGATCCATCCATATTGTCTGGGTATCTTGATTGCATTAGGGGATATCATCCGGTTTTTGTCGGCCAGTTTGAGCGTCGAAAGATCCCTTGAACCCAACCAGTGAAGAGGATGAGCTGGATTTTCGGACAACCGGTTTCCATTTTTCATGTGTTTGTCTCCTTCGTAACCTGTTTTGTTTCAGGAAGACACGGGGCCAGAAGTCGCGCTATCAAGGTATTAGCCGTTGAAGCAACCCCTTCTTCAATACTTACCCAATCCCGCAGTGATGCCTCCAAGTCGTTGTTCATTCGTTTCATGACCGTTTGCCTGTCAAGTCTTTCCATGACATGGGCCTCCCAACCGGGATCAGCGGGGGAAAGCCTCAGAAGAGCTGATTTCTCACCCTTTTTTTCGAACACATCGATCCATTTTTCTGGTGCATCGGTATAGAAGAGCGCCGGGCAGATTCGGCCCCGAGGCGGTGTGACCCAAAGGAAAGTATCTTTTCCGTGATAAAAGCACCCGAGAAGGGTGTCTTTTTCCATATCGATGTAGGTGAGCCGGTCCAGTCTTGTTTCATCGCCGACGATCATGGTTTTCCCCCGGTGAACGCTAAAAAATCGTGGCCTCTTGACATGTTTTGTCATAAATTTCCGCGATGTTCCTTTTTCGATGTCCCAGATGCGCACCATGCCTCCGTCCGTATAATAGGAGACGAGCCGCGCGCCATCGTCCGTGAAAGAAAATTTATTCGGATAATCTTCTTCGCAATCAAGGCTTTTTTCCATCTTACCCGAGGCCAGATGGATACAGGCGATCCTGTTTTCGATTCCGCGCACAAAAACATGGCTTGCGGAGGGGTTGAAGGCGCAGCGATAAACTGCTTTTGTCCCGCAATCGCGAATGGTTTCCAGAAGATCCAGGGTGGCCGCATCCCACAGGTAAATTTCGGTGTCGTCAACGCCAAGGGTGAGTAAATATTTTCCTGCGGGTGAACATTCAATCACAGAGATGGGCATCCGGTGGCAATCGAGTTTTTTTTCCCGGATCAACTCGCCCGTGGCCACATCAAAAACCTGGAGATGATTTGTTTTAGAGGCTGTGAAGAGCCTCCCGGAGGGATCGTAGGCGTGGGCAAGCAACGACCTTTTGAAAGGAATCCTCTTGACACACTTTCCGGTGTCCAGTTCCCGGATTTCGCAGGCGAAACTATCGGGGGGCCATATAAGAGCATGGTGTTTTCCCAAAAGGGCTGCTGAAGGCTTAAAAATGGTTTCATTTTTAAGGAAATAGAGGGGCTGCCCGGTGTGATAGTCAAAAACCCGGATACCCCCCTGTTCGGTAAATGTCCCAACGGCGAAATACCGGTCCCCAAAGAATAATTTACGAATCGGTATTGGGTTGTTCTTTTTCTTCAGCCGGTGGGACAGTTGTTTTCGAAAAGGCTGAAGATCAAACGGTTTATCATTCGGCGGAATAAACCTGGGGATGCGTGCGGGAAGCATGGCCTCATCATTCATGGGGGACCTCCTCTAAAAAAAGGTCGTCGAGCATGCTTTGAAGCAGGCTGATGGAATCATTTACCCTTCGGATTTCTGTTTTCAGCCGCTCCTCCTCCACCGCTTTATTTAAAATCGCCTTTTTCAGCATGGCGGAATGGTGCAGATGGCCGACGATATTTCCCCGAAGGGCCAGGTTGGACTGCTGGAGCCTCAGGATGTCGCGGTGCAGAAAATCAAGGATCGCCTCCACGCTCTTTCCCCGCTCTAGGGCGCTGAGTTTGAGGTCCGAAATCCCAGCATCCGTCAAAATCATTGCCACATGGTCCGCTGCTGAAACCAGTCCTTCCAGGGATGAGAGGTTGAACCCGTCGAACATCACGGGGCTGGAAAAGGGAGAGGGCTTTTTAGCGGAAAGAAGGGCCGCGAGAAAATCCGAGAGGTATTGTTTCGCGCCGTCATTCAGAGAGTTGTAGCTGGGATGATGTACCAGGTGGTCGTCATGGATCACATTGGCCAGGGTTAAAATGATCTTGTCCCGCTCCTTGCTGTTCCGGCTGGTATTGGGACGATCCTTATGCTCAATGATCTTTGGATCGATTTCCCGGGAGATGTTTTCCTGAACTCTTTGATCGTTCTGTTTCAGGTTTTCCGTTTTCGCGGCCATGATTTGGAGATCCTCGCGGCTGAGTTCAGGATGGCTGGTCTTCAGGTCGTAGTAGATGGAAAGTTCTGTTTTTTTCATGAACGCGATATTCAACTGGGTGAGCAGCATCCCGAATTCCTCGATATAGATTTCATTGTCATAGACGGTATTGAGAATTCCTTCCGCCAGGTCCACCCCCAGTTTCCCGGATTCCCGCATCAGATGGAGCCAGGTGGATTTGGACTCCCAGTAATCGGTTTTCATCGCTTCTTCCGCTTTTTCAATCATCATCAGGATCTCCCATTGGCGTCTTTCAAAATGACGCACTTCAGGCGCATCCACAGAAAAAAAATGAAGATCCATCACGATCATTTGTTCCAGAAGGACAGAAAAGGTGAAACTGTTAAAACCGGCCCCGGTGGCCTGGCCGCCATCCGCTTCGAGGGCGGCATGGATTTTTTTAACGTCCGGCGTGAAGCGACGCAGGCTGAACCGTTTCAGTTCAGCTGGCTTTAGATCCTCTTTTTGTGGATCGAGGTTTTTCTCGATACCATAAATTGTTTCAAATTCGTGTTTCAGCAGCCTGAGAACGGACTTAAAAAAGGATGGTTCCTTCATTTCACTCATGGGTTCCGGAAAGGGAACAGGCGTATTTGCGTCTTCGATGAGTTGTTTGACGTAGTTCAAATGATCCATGATTGTTTCCTTCTGGTTAATGAAAACCTATGCTTTTAAGTTACAATTGCCCGTGAGGGCCGTTCAATCCGCCGGATAAATTTAAAATCTTGTTTCGCAAAAATGTTGCCAGGCAGGAAAAAATATTGATATATGGATTAATTTATATGTTATTATAAATAGTTATGGATAAAATTTAAAATGCGGACGGAATGTATTAACTGGGGGGATACCGGATGCCACCGGGGCAAAACGATTAAAAATTAAGACGCAACCAGATATTTAGTCCAGAATTTAGACGAATGCTATCCTCAGGTTTGTTTCACGCGCATCTTCAATTCCGATTTTTCGAATTCGCCAGATCCCCGTATCTGTCACTAAATCTCCAGACGTCTGACACCGGGGATTGTATCCAGTCTTACCACTTTTTCTTCAGCGACTTTTGATGCGTTCCGCGCCAGCCCGCTTGTTACCAGTACACGCAGTTCTTCTACGACTCTCGAATGGGATTTTGCAAGAGGCACCATGTCGTTGGCACTTTTGAACAGGTCTTCTGTTTCCAATTCTCTTTCATTGTCCATAAAGGCCGGAAACATGGCATCCTTGACGATGGATTCCAGTTCAGCCCCCACAAACCCTTCCGTGGCCGTGGCGATCCGGTTCAAATCAAATTTCTGAGACACCATCGTGAAATTTTTCTTGTTGAGATGCACTTCAAGGATCTTTCGGCGTTCTTCATGGGAGGGGAGATCGAGAAAAAAGACCTCGTCAAATCGTCCTTTTCTCAAGAATTCCGGTGGCAGCCGTTCGATATTGTTGGCCGTTGCGAACACAAAGACCGGATGCTGCTTTTCAGACATCCAGGTCAGAAACGTGGCCAGAACCCGCGCAGCCGTGCCGCTGTCTCCGCCTGATCCGGCGAACGCCTTTTCGATCTCGTCAATCCAGAGGATACAGGGCGAAATCACCTCGGAAATCTGGATGGCCTCCCGGATGTTTTTTTCAGAAAGCCCCACAAGCCCGCCGAACACCGCTCCCATATCGAGCCTCAAAAGGGGAAGTTTCCACATTCCGGCGATCAGCCGGGCGCAAAGACTTTTTCCGGTTCCGGGGATACCTATGAGCGCAAGCCCTCGGGGATGGTCCAAACCATAAATCCGGGCTTCTTCCGTAAATGATTCGGCCCGCTGGCCAAGCCATCGTTTCAGAACCTCCAGCCCACCCACACTTTCCTGTTTCTCCGTGGAGGTGATAAATTCCAGAGCGCCGCTTTCCCGGATAATCCGGCATTTTTCAGTGATGACCAGATCGATGCACGATTCATCCAGTCGTCCGTTTCCCCCGGAAACAGCGGCCACCCTGAAAACCCGTTCGACCTGGGAACTTGACAGACCCAGCGCCGACTCGATAATTTTATCCTTTAGCTCCTGGGTCACCCCGCGCAGCATATCTTCACCGAAAACCCTGCGGATCAGTGCGGCAATCTCTGTGGCATCCGGCTTGGGACACTCCAGATAGACCACATCATTTTTCAGTTCAATGGGGAGCTTGTATTCGGGGGTGGTGATCACGATGTTCTTCCGGATCTGGGAACTCACCAGTTTCTGGGACAGGTTTCTGAGTTTCCGGATAACGCTTTTCTTGGCTTCCCAGACATGGTGGAAGTCTTTCAGGATGAAGGTTGCTCCGCCCTGAAATCCATCGATCATTTCCAGAATGGTGTCTGGCGTCGCCTTGGTCGAAACATCAAAGCGGGTATGCCCATTCCGAAGACAGACAAACTGATCGGCGATATCCCAGGAATAAAGGCCCTCACCCGCAGGCCATTTTGAGGAAGCCGCAAGGGATTCGATCCCCCGGATGATCCTTGATTCGTCGCCACCCACGATGTTGATCACCGGTATCCTTGCTTTTAACAGCAGATCGAGTTCTCCCGTAAAATTCATGGTTTCTCCTTTCATTTTATAAACAGGTTGACTGATGACAGGTTTCCTGACAATTCCAAAACCGCAAGGCCCGTCGTCAAAACAGCGCCATCACCGCTAATTTTAAACTCCGCCCGTTTTCCAGCCTTGGGCGTCCAATTCCGGTAGCGATCCGTAAGATGAACGATCTCCTGGTTGGCGCTGGCAAGAAGCGGGTGGGGGGATGGCATATCTCGCAGGTAGGGTCCGGCGACAAGCATGTCCGTATGGCCAAGCAGCGATTTTATCCCTTGGTCTTCGCTGGCAAGAAGTTCGGCATAGGTGAAGCCCGTAAAAATCACCATCCCTTTCCCGGTATTTTGGGCCTGTTCCGCAACAATGGCAAGGCCCGAAGCTTGGGAAAAGGGTTCCCCACCTGAAAAAGTGATCCCCTCGATGGCCGGATCCGTAAGAAGCATGTCAGCCACATCCAAAGGCGTGCGCAGGTCGTGGTCCGTAAATTCCTGGAACAACGGATTGCAGCATCCGGAACACCTTCGGGGGCAGCCCTGCACCCAGAGGACCGCACGGGTAAAGGGTCCGTTCACCCGTGATCGGGTAAGAACCGCAGCAACGGACACCATCGGTTCCGGTTCTGTCTGCTGATGAATCCTGATTTGAACTTCAGTCATGGTTTTATTCCTTAAAGATCCAGGAGACGGGTCCGCCGTTCGGTCAACGAATCGCTCTTTTCTCCGGTCTTGCCAGGTTGTTCCGCTGCGGGGCGGCAGTTGGCCTTAGCCCATTGGCGAAGGGCTTCAATGTCATGGTGTCGTGATTGCGACAGCGGAACAATCTCACTTGCGGCTTTGGAAAGATGGTCGGTTGTCATCTCTTTTCCTGTTTCGGAGAAGGCTTCATACATGGCGCTGATAACTATTTCCTCCAGTTCGGCTCCATTAAACCCCTCTGTGGCGTGAACCACACGGGCGATGTCAAACTGGGCGTGATCACGTCTGCGCCGGAACAGATGGATCATCAGGATCTCCGCCCGTTCCTGGGGAGTGGGCAGATCAACGAAAAAAATTTCGTCCATCCTGCCTTTCCGGAGAAGTTCAGGGGGCAGGCTTGTGATGTCGTTGGCGGTGGCCACCACAAAGACCGGTTTTGTTTTTTCTTCCATCCAGGTGAGAAGGTTGCCGAAAACCCTGGCGCCCACGCCGCCGTCGCCGACGCTTCCGCCTGCTCCGGAAAGGCCTTTTTCAAGCTCGTCGATCCAGAGAATGGCGGGGGCCACCTCTTCCGCAGTTTTCAGGGCCTTTCTCATCCGCTCTTCCGACTCGCCCACAAGGCTTCCAAAGACACGGCCCAGATCGAATTTTAAAAGAGGTTTCTGCCATTCGGCGGCCACAGCCTTGGCGCAGAGGCTTTTACCGCAGCCGGGGACGCCCACCAGCATGACACCTCTGGGATGGGGAAGGCCAAAGTCACGGGCCTTTTGAGAAAACGCCCGGTTTCGCTGTTTCAACCAGAGTTTGAGGTTCCCCAGGCCCCCCACAGTGCCGAAATTATCAACGGTGGCGGTATATTCCAGAATCCCCGATTTGCGGATGATTTGTTCCTTTTCTGCTAAAATGGTCTTGATGTCCTGACTGTCCAGCCGCCCCCGGCTGACGATGGCCTTGGCAAGGGCGTTTTCCGCTTCACAGAGGGTGAGGCCCTGGCAGGCCTTGACCATGCCGTCGATGCCCTCTTCGTCCAGATCGATCATGACCCGGGGGTTGTCCTTGTACTGGTCGATATACCCCGTGAGGATCCGTCGGTATTCGTTTTCTCCGGGCAGCGGAAGATCGAGCACCGTCACCTCCTTTTCCAGTTCCTGCGGAATCTGGAGCATGGGGGAGACCCAGATCATGGTTTTACTCTGGTTTTTCTGGCTTCCCACCAAGTCCCGGACCATGCGGACAATGAGGGAGGCGTTCTTGTGCTGGCCGTCTTTGAGATAGGGATGAAAATCCTTGAACAGGAAAATAGCCGCCTGGTCGTACTTGGCCATGAACATGAGGGCCTGTTCGGGAAGAATGGTTTTATCCTTGGTGGCCGGCTCTCCGTTGATGTCCACGAACCCACGGGAGATGGTCCAGATAAACAGGGTACGGGGCTGTTTCCAGAGGGTATGGTCTTTTCGGATCTCCTCGATGACCTCCAGAGCCCGGTCCTCTTCGCTGGAAATAATATTGATGATCGGATATCCCGCCCGGATATACACGGCCAGATCCCTGCCGAACCCGTCGCCGATGGCGCCTGTTTCTGGTTTGCTCACAGCGATTCCTCCTGAGTCAGATTGGCTGACAGGGTGTCCACCAGCTCGTCCTGGTGATACGCTTCGCTGTAAACCCGTTTATCCACATTCCCCAGGGCCTCTTCCACCTGTTTTGTAAATTCAAGACAGGTGGTTCCCACCGCCCCTTCAACAGCGATGGTCGCTTTTCCGTCCTTACCGATTCTGATTCGCATTTTTTTCATGACCTCACTCCTTTTTGTCAGATTCTTTCACAGACCACGATTTCGATCTCACCGTTTTCAAGGACTTTCTCGGATTCGATGAGATGCCCTAGCGCCAACACTTCCCGTTTTACGTTCTGGTGGGTATAGGACTGGTTCACTTCCCGTAAGAATTCGTCCTCGCGGATGGCGGTGCTTTTTTGGACACCCCACCAGTCGGCGCAGACGGCAAATGTCTGATCCGTCTGCCGCTGAAAGCCGATGTCATAATCAGACCCGGTGTTTATCACCACCTGGCCGGTGGTTCTGTTCCCCTGATACCCCCTTATGGGCACCGATTCTCCGGACTGGAAATTATAGTGGAGAGACCGCAAGGTGTCTTCCAGCACCACCTGATTTCTGATCACGGTTTTGATGGTTGTAAAGTGTGACATGGTTGATTCTCCTTGTTATTTATTTTTTTTGGCCCCGCGAAAGGCATCGGTGTGCCCACGGTCAGGTCCGGCTACCGCCTCCCCTGCCAGGGCCACACCCGCGCCTTTTGCTGCCTGACCTGACCGGACTGACGCTGACCTGGGGGCAGGCAAGCACGGAACCCGAAGTAGTCGTACCGGATCGCCGGGTCGCGGTTGTACCGGTCGGCGGCCCGAAAGCCGTCGGCAATGACGCAGTTCCAGCTGCCGCCGCGACACACGCGGTACGAGCCCGTTGATGGGCCAGCAGGATTTTCTCGCGGACTGGTGTTATAATGATCAGGACCATACCAGTCCTGGCACCACTCCCATACATTCCCGCTCTGGTTGTAGGTACCGTACCCCGATATCCCTTCAGGATAATCATAAACCCGGCAGGTGGTCTGGGTGGCCTTATTTTTGTGGCTCCGGCACCGGGTTTCATCCCACGCGCTTCCCCAGGGATAAATAAATCCAGACGGCCCCCGGGCCGAATTCTCCCACTGCGCTTCCGTGGGTAACTGCAACCCTGCCCATGCACAGTACGCTGTGGCGTCTTCCCAGCTTACACACACCACTGGATGATCCGCGTACTCTGTTGGGTAACTTTTGCCTTTCCAGATCGGGGTTCCATAATCTGTCTTGTCCGGCGGACGATGTCCCGTCTCATCCACAAAGACCTTGTACTGACGGTTCGTCACGCAGTAAACGCCAATGTAATACCCATCCAGATGAACCCGGTGTCTGGGACAATCATTATCCTTCCCATCCCCCATCTCAAACTCGCCGGGTGGAATCCACACCAGAAGAGAGGTGTCTTTCTGGTTTATGATCAACGGGTGCTGTACTACCTGTTGAATCTCCGGTTTGTAATATTTCACCCACTCAAGCCCTTTGGGAATTGCGTTTCCATTCATTATTCAGATTCCTTGATTCAACATAGGTCTCTTATTTCGCCGACCGGGCGTTCACCGCTGCCCACTGGTGAAGCGCCTCCATTTCCCAGCTTCTCGACCGGGACATGGGAACGGTCGCGGCCAGGGTGTTCAGCATATCATCGGTTCCAAGGGGCCGCTCCCCCTCTTCAAAGGCCTGATACAGGGCGGAGATCACGGATTCTTCGATCTCCGCTCCAGAAAACCCATCGCTTTTTTCAGAAAGAAGGGCCAGATCAAAATCTTTCTCCTGGCGTCCTTTCCTTCGAAGGTGAACAGAAAATATGGCCCTTCGTTCCTCTTTGCCTGGAAGTCCCACGAAAAACACATCATCGAACCGGCCTTTCCGGGTGAATTCCGGAGGAAGCCGGGTGATGCTGTTGGCGGTGGCGGCCACGAACACGGGGGATGTCCGTTCTTCCAGCCAGTTTAAAAAGGCGCCGAACACCCGTTTGGCCACGCCGCCGTCAAGTCCGGCCCCGCTGCTGCCGAACGCTTTTTCCAATTCATCAATCCAGAGAATACAAGGGCTCACGGCTTCTGCGGTGTGGAGGGCTTTTCGGAGGTTGGCTTCGGATGATCCCAGAAGAGAAGAGTAGATCCGCCCCATGTCAAGCCGGAGCAGGGGAACGCCCCATTCCGTGGCCAGGGCCTTGGCGGAGAGGCTCTTACCGCATCCGGGGGCTCCTGCCAGCACAACGCCTTTGGGGGCGGGAAGACCGTAAAGCTTTCCTGATCCGGTAAAGGCCTGGCGTCTTTTGCCGAACCACTCTTTAAGTCCGTTCAGGCCGCCCACGTCGTCAAATCCGACGGTTGGGGGGTAAAATTCAAGAAGCCCCGCCTTGCGGACGATCTGCTGTTTTTCTCCCAGAACTTCAAGAACGCAGTCTTGGCTGAACCCACCGGTTCTGATCATGCTTCGGTTGAGCACCCGTTCGGCTTCAACACGGGTGAGCCCGAGAAGCGCCCTGGCCACGGCTTCGGAAACGACTCCCGGATCGGTTCCATCGGGTGTTTTCTGTTCACGGGAAAGGAATATCGCGAGTTCTTTCAGCTGTTCCATGTCGGGCAGGTGATAGAACATGAGGGTGGTGTCCGATTCCAGCTCTTTGGGGATGGTCACGACGGGTGAGAGAAACACCAGGCTTTTCCGGTGCCGTTTCACGGACCAGATGGCGTCCCGCACGAGCCTTACGGCCACAGGGGTGAGATGGCGGTGGATGTCCAGAAACACGTAAATCCCCTCGGCATCGGAACGGATAACGTGTTTTAAAGCCACAAGGGGGTCGCCGGCGGTTTCTGCAGCAAGGGCGTGTCCTTCCGAGTCTCTTAATCCACGGGTTTCACTCCAGATATAAAGCCCCACCTCACGGGCACCGGACATCAGACGCCTGATCCGTTCCAGGGATTCCAGGGTGCGGTCTTCTTCAAAGGTCTGGATGTAGATCAGGGGGAAATGTGCCCGAAGAACGGCCTCGATTTCTCCTTCGGCGGTGGTGATGGCGGCTGCGTGCCTGGCCACGGCTTGCAGGTCTTCGATAAACGCGGCGGCTTTCATGTACCGTTTTTCCGGATCTTTGGAAAGGGCTTTACTGATGACGCCTGAAAGCCTGGGGTCATGGCCGAGATGGTCGATGGGCTCCATGTTCGGGGGGGCATTGAGGATCTGATAGAGCAAGGCGCCTTCATTGTCGGACGTAAATGGGAGGGTTCGGGTGATCAGATGGTAAAAGGTCATGCCCAGGGACCAAATATCGGCGTTCAGACCCGCTGCGCCCTCGAACTGTTCAGGGGGCATATAAGCCATGGTTCCCACACGGGTTGCGGCCTTGTATTTGGAATGGGCCATGAGCCGCGCGAGACCGAAGTCCAGAAGTTTGACCGCGCCGTCCGGGCAAACAATGATATTCTCGGGTTTCAGGTCCCGGTGGATGGCCAGGCATTCATGGGCGTAATCGATAGCAAGCCCAGCCTTGCGAATGATTGATATCGCCTCATCCAGGGGAAGAGCAGCCCCCTTCCTGGCCAGAAGATGGTCCAGAGTTTCTCCTTCGACGACTTCCATGACGATGAAAAAACAAGTCTTGTCGGATTCAAGACCGTATGCTTTCACGATGCCGGGATGATCCAGGCCCTTGATCATCCGGTATTCGTTTTCAAGGAGCCGCCAGTTCTCCTTGTCCTGGATGTGGGGCACAGAAAGGGCGACGTGATCGGGATAACGCGACTTTCCTTCTCCCTGGGTCCGGGCCAGATAAACGCTTTTGAAATTGCCCCGGCCCAGGAATTTTTCAATTTTAAACACGCCCAGAGTTTCTTCCGGGTTTAAGGCTCTTGCATAGTCCATGTTTATAACCTCACTATTGGGAAATCTTTGACGGGTAACGGAAATTTTTCTCCGGCCCGGGTTTTGATGTATGATTTGCTTTCCGCCCGGGTGTCCTTGATGGAAATGGTCAGGCGTTTGTGCGTGTCCACCCCGAATCCGGCGATAAACCGTTTGGTGTCGTCCAGTTCGCACGGCGGGATGGCGTAAACAAACTGCCGGTCCTCGGGATTCAGGGGCCGGACATTTTCATGGGCTGTCTCTCCGATCTTTTGTATCTGTATCCTCCCGGAAGCATCCACGGTCACGGTGCTGTCGGGCCTGACCATGTAAGACCGTTCGTGGATGACAATACCCAGACAGTCTGCACCATGGCAGGCGGCGTTCAGGTATTTTACGGAAACCGGCTTTTCGGTGGGGTACTGGGTTCCCTTTGAAACCACGGGTTTCAGTTCATATTCTTTCTGTTCACGGTTCCATATCCTGAGACAGTAGTCATGCACCAGGGTGGGAATCAGGTCTTCGCCCATGAACCGGCATGCCCCACCGGCAATGGCTTCAAAGGGGCTGTCGCAGTAAACGTCACTGCTCGGAAAAGAGGTTTTGACGGTATCGGTCACGCCCAGAAGAAGGCTCGATCCTCCGGCCATCATCACACCCTTGATCTGGGATTTTTTGGTTCCGTATTTATCCTGGGCAGCCTCAAGGGCCCGTTCGATGGTTCGGGCAACGGTTTTTTGGACAGCGTTTGCGGCAAGTATCCGGGCCAGATCATACTGGGTGAAGGTGTGGCTGATGAGTCTGCCGCTGATGTCGTTGTACCGGGTGATGTCCACGCTCTTTTGCCCCGATGACAGGTCGATTTTGGCGTTTTCAATATCCTGAAGGAGGGCGGTGCCGATGTCGGCGATGTCCTGGTCGTCCATGCCCTCTTTGTTTTTGAGGTCCTCCATCATCCACTTGTCCACCAGCACGCCGCCGATTTCCTCTCCGGCGCGACCGAGAACACGGCATTTGTTACGACCTTCAGCGGTCAGATTGGTTTTGACGATGGAGACGTCCAGGGTACCGCCGCCAAAGTCGACGACAGCGAAAATCTCTTCGTCCTTGACCCGCTCGGCATATCCCAGGATACAGGCGGTGGCTTCATCCAGTATCCGAACGTCCCTTGTGAAGATGCTGCTTGCAACGTCCCTGATCCATTCTGTGTAATGGTCGTAGGCTTCAACCGGAACGGTGATGATCAGGTCTTCTTCGGCAGCGCCCCTGCTTCCTGCGGTAAACATGAGGATCTGCTTGAGAAGATCGGTTGCGGCATCGGTGTAGCTGATCATCTTTCCGTTGATCCGCCGACTTTTCCTGTTGCCCTGGAGCATGTCCAGTTTGACCCATCGAAACGAGCCCTTTTCAGCGGTCAGTCCGGCGGCGTGAACCTGTTCGCCGATCCGGTAGCTGTCCTCCTCACCGTAGTGGATGAGGGAGGGGACCACATAGGCTTTTTTATCCGTCCCGGTTCCGGGAATCCGGTAGGTAAAGGTCCGGGTCAGGGAGTCCAGCCGGATATACTCGACGGTTTCAAGGGTATCATTCCAACGGGCGATGACGGTGTTGCATGTCCCGAAATCAAGGGCAATGGCCATGGGTTAATCCTCTCTGCTGACCAAGGCTTTGGTCAGAATCACATCGTTTATGTGGTATCCCACAAACCGGACCTGCACGGTCCCTCCGTCGCTTAGGTCTCCGCCGCTCATCCGCTGGTGCAGACGGCTGTCAAAACGGACGCTCTCTCCCACCTGGCCGATGGGCGTAAGGCCTGTTTCCTGTAAAATCCGTTCCACTTTTTCAAACAGCCGGAGCAGATCTTCCTGCCGGACGGGCGCGCCCTCGGCGTGCATGGCCCGCATGGTGGGAACCTGGGAAAGGATCGGCGCAAGTCTCTTGGCAAGGGCCTGAATTTCTGCGGACCCTGCGCCCTCCCTGTCACGTTCTGCCTGACGGCTGAAATGGTCGAACTCCTTCTGCATGGTCTTGATCCGGGTCTCCCGTTCTTCGATGTCCAACTCAAGGGTTCGGATATGGGATTTGAGGCGAGAGGGCTCATCGGGGGGGGTTGTGCCCGCCGCGCTTTCCGGTTCCGGAGAGCCTCCAAGGGCTGCGGCTGCCTGACACAGCCTGGAAAAAAATCCGTTCTGTTTTGTGGTCATGGGTTACCTCCACTTGTTTTTTTATCTGTTGGTTTCTTTTATGCCTGCGGTCAGGTCCGATGCTGTTGACTTATGTCAGGCCCTCTTGGAGTGGCAGGTTCCAAACCCGCCCTCAACGGGCAGGTTTGGAACCTGCCCCTACGCTGGCCCCGCGAAAGGCACCGGTGTGCCCACGGTCAGGTCCGGCTCCCGCCTCCCCTGACCGGGTCACCCCCGCGCCTTTCGCTGCCTGACCTGACCGGACTGCCGCTGACCTGGGGGCAGGCAAGCACGGAACCCGCCGTTGTCGCTCCGGTACGGCGGGTCGTCGTTGATCCGGCGGGCGGCCCGATAGCGGCCGGCAAAGTCGATGTTCCAGCTGCCGCCGCGAATCACGCGGTCCGAGCCCGTTGATGGGCCAGCAGGATTCTCTCGCGGACTCTTTTTGTAATAATCACTCTCATACCAGTCCTGGCACCACTCCCATACACTCCCGCTCTGGTTGTAAGTCCCGCACCCCGATACCCCTTCAGGATAATCATAAACCCGGCAGGTGGTCTGGTCGCCCTTGTTTTTGTCGTTCCGGCACCGGGCTTGGTCCCACTCGTTTCCCCAGGGATAAATAAATCCCGAAGGCCCCCGGGCCGACTTCTCCCACTGCGCTTCCGTGGGCAACTGCAACCCTGCCCATGCACAGTACGCTGTAGCGTCTTCCCAGTTTACGCACACCACTGGATGATCTGCGTACTCCGGAGCCACCCACTTTGAATTGTCCGGTGGACGATGACCTGTCTTATCCACAAAAACCTTATACTGGCGGTTCGTTACGCAGTACACCCCCATGTAATACCCGTCCAGATGGACTCGGTGCTTGGGGCAAGAAGTTTCCTTCCCGTCTCCCATCTCAAACTCGCCGGGTGGAATCCACACCAGAAGAGAGGTGTCTTTCTGGTTTATGATCAAGGGCGACATCGCCCGCCAGGTATTCTGAGTCTCTATCTGAATGATCGGCATGATGTGTCTCCTGTGGGTGCCTTCCTGGCTCAACCATTAAAATTCGATATCATCCGGAGCATCCTCGACCTCGGTCATCTGGAGTGCCTCCGGTTCCATGGCGCTGTCATCGTCCCCGGCAACGATGCCGCCCGCTGCATGAACAGACTGAAAAGCGTGAAGGATTTCCGTCAGTGCCCGGTATTTTGCGGCAAAGCCACTGGCGGTTAACGGGGTTTTGTGGAGGATCTGTCCGAAATAATCGTATTCCTCCGGCGTGCAGTTTACCGGCGCGGTTAACAGTCCTCCGCTTCCGGTACAGCCATTGACCCATGTCACAGGGTCTTTTTCTGTTGTCGTCACCTGATGTGATAATTTTGCGGCCAGACGTTCGGGCCAGTCCTGGCTTTGGGCGGCTTTTTCAAGTCGTCCCGCAGGCAGAAGATTCCGAAGAACGCCAAGGTAAACAGAGCGCATCCGGATAAAGGGGTCGGGGTCGTCCAGTCCTTCAAGAATCTGTTTGTCGTTCAGGGTGTCGTTTTGAAAGGCGTCGAACAGGTCGACGGTCCCTTCGGGTGCGGGAGTGTCTGTGGCGATATTCAGGTCGCCCACCTGGGTATATGCGGTAACGGCCCGTTCCACCAACGCCCGATATCTGGGCTCCGTGGGTCGCCATTTATTGTCGGTCCAGCGTTTGCAAAGATCGAGAAGCCCGGTAAGGGTCATGTATTTGGCTGCTTCAAAAAGGCCGTTGTCATCTCCCGCTGTTTTTCTGGCATTGATAACCAGATCACTGCTTAAGTCACCTCTTGCCGCCATGGCTTTTTCATAGGCATCGGTCAGCCGTCTGCTGCCGCTTTTAAGTACCACATTATTCAGCTTTTCCCGAAATGATTCGGGCGCCATGGCAAAGGCTTCCTGGAACCTTTCTCCGCGCTCGTTTTCAAGGGTCAGATACTCCTTTACCTTGTTTTCAAGAAGAAAAAACAAGGCTTCCAGAGAGGGGTTTGAGGGCTTTTGGTCCTGACTCCGGATCACGGAAGCCAGTGGCTCAGATTCAAATTTAAGCCAGGCTCCGTATATCTCGTCTGCGGCGTCTTCGGTCCTGGGCAGGAGGCTGGCATAATCCACCACCCTTTTTTGAACCTCTTTATCTCGATCACCAAGCAGTTGGAAGGCTTTTCGCATCCCGCCTCTGTCCCGGGGCACGTCATCGGTCCGTCCGATTTTTAAAAGAGACAGTACCCGATTGGTTTCGTCGCTGGCAGGCGCGTTTTTCTTTTTCAACACGTTTTCCAGTTTCTCAGACCGGCTTTTTGACCAGGTTGCCCAGAGATGATCGGTTTTGGCCGGATCTTTGACACTTAAAAGAAGGTTACTGACTACTTCGCTCTCGTATCCTTTTTCAAGGGCTATCAATAGAATATCGATGGTTTCTAATGACGGATCAATCAACGTTCGTTTCTGATCCCGCACAACGGCCCCTAACATGGGTGATTTCAGCATTATCCATGTCCTGTAAAGGTGATCCGATGCTTCATCGGTCCGGGGCAGCCCCATGGCATAATCAATCACACCTTTTTTTATGTTCTTGTCAGGATCATTTATGAGTGAGAGTACTTTACGGATCCCACCATTATCAGTGGGTATGTCAGCCGTGTTGCCGATTTTAAGAAGAGACAGTACCCGATTGGTTTCGTCGCTGGCAGGCGCGTTTTTCTTTTTCAACACGTTTTCCAGTTTCTCAGATCGGCTTTTTGACCAGATGCCCCAGAGATGATCCAGCCTGGCCTGGTCCTCAACGGACAACAGGATATCCTTGATCTTCCTACTCCGGTGCCCCTGATCAAGGGCCTCCACCAGAATATCAATGGCTCCCGGTTCATTGCTTTCAGATAAATATTTTAATGCCGCATTCTGTTTGAACCGACCAAGAAGAAATGTCTTGGTGAAAAGACCGCTCTTCGCCTCCTGAAGATTCATTCTCTGCCTCCTTTTCCGTGGTGCTTTTTTAAGTGGATATTGAAGCTTGTATATAGATGGATGATAATAATGATCAAGAAAAAATTGGGGGGGGGGGGGGAAACAGTTCAATCTTCAACCAATTCTTTCGCCTCCCGGCGAAAAGCCTTGTCTTTGACGTTTTCGTCTGAATAACTTTTGATCTGAGGGCTGATCACAACGTAAGAAATATTTTTTTGCTTCAATAACCGAGTTATAGAAAAGCTGTGAAATCCACCTGTTACGAGAATCCCGGCGTTACTTCGGGAATGTTCGATATGCGCCAGGGTCCGATCGACGAAATGGTATGCCCGGCGAATACAGATGGCATAGAATTCCGCACACTTGTCATAAACATCTTTTTGGTAACCGGGTGGGGGGTGAATCAGTTCCTTTCCACCCATTTTTATTAATTTATCGGAGAGAAAGGGTTGCCATGCCTCGATATCGAATTTTTCCCTGTGGCTGATATACAAATTATAGTCTCTTGGTTGAAGGGAAAAATCCAGTAGATCCAGAAGAAGATCGCATCGTTCCGCCATCTCTTTCAGGGTTTTTTGGTCGTCATTCTCATATAAGTGTTGATAAACCTCCTCCTCAAGGGCCGCTGTTTCATCAAACAGATCCACTGTATTTATCAATCGAAATTCCTGAAGGTATTGGGTGTATAAGAACAGATTCCTTTCCGATGTTTCCGGGTTGTCATATTGGGCCATCAGATAAGCGAAAAATTCTGCCGCCGGGATATTTCCTTTTGAAAAATCCGAATACACAAGGTGTATCTCTTGCCTTTTTTCTTTGTCACGGGTCTTGTTCAAATACGACAGCGCTCTATCGCGTTCATCATCGATACTATGAAAAAATATCTCCTGTTCCATATCAATGACTTTGAGCAAACGCCAAAAATTGGGATAGCGTGTTTCCAGATCTTTTGAACAGCCCCTTGTCGCCCTTTTCAGGAACATGGCCCAGGTGTTAATGGAAATTGTTTTATTATGGCAATTCCTTTTCATATGCTCGAATTTTTGTAGCTCTTTGTGGTAAAAATAGGGCTTGATTGCTTCGATCTCCTGTTTTAAGCGGTTCAGATATTGGCGGGCTGCGGGTCGCATTGGGTCTAAGACGCCATAACAAAGAAGCAACGAATCGCGAAGGTGGTGATTATCCACACCACGGCAGTCCAGGGGGTAGCTGGACATCGTATACAGGTACTTGTCCGCCCAATAGGAGTGTTCTCCAAAATCCTTTTGCATCATTTCTACCTTTTTTTGCCTGGTGTAACAATACCTTTCATAGTTGTACCGGATGTCGTCCTTTGAATTGCTCTCTTTCAGAATGAGATTGATTCCATAGTCGGATAAAATTTCTTCAATCAGCTTCACGCCGCATACAAAGGAATCCTTGTTGAAATGCCCCTCCTTGATGTGGATAACAAGCGGCCCGTTTTCTTCCCCGATAAAACGATCGGTAATGACACCAAATTTCTCCTTCACATTGATTTCATATGGGTTAAAATGGCGGCTCTTGTCTGCAAGATATGAAATCTCCTTTTCCCCAATATCGAGACATTCATCACTGAAACTGCAACATTGTCGATCCATCATAATGCCTCCTTTGTGCCGCCACCCGGCATTGAAAGAAGTTTCGAACATAAGTCGCTTTCAAGCCGCTGAGTGGCGTCATTCTTGATTTCCGGATAGTGTTTTCTGTGGAACTGGCACTCTGTCTTTTTGTTTTGAATTCTTGCCATTACAGCCTGTTGATCAAGGTGGTCGAAAATATAAGATTTCCGTTTATAATAATCTCTATCAGGCAGTGCGGATGAAGGGGGTGGGAGTGGGGATTCCGCCACGACATCTATGGTTTCGTCAATATTATCGCTCCAGAATAAGACCTCGGCGCATGTTTGATCCGCTGTGGTTTCCCATAAATAGTGCTGTTCAAAGTTATGCAATGTTCCAAGAAGGGTATCCGTGGCGATGTCGATGAACACCAATTTGTGCTTGGCGTGTTCATCGCTTATGAATAGTGTCTTCTCATTTATAAAACGGCATAGGTAGGGGGTGGTGACATGCCTTGAAGAAAATGGTTTAAAGGTTTCCTTGTTGGTATCCCAGACAAGGATATTTTCGCCGTTTTTCATAAAACTGATGAGGCTCCTGGCGTCCTTCGATACATACATTGTGTTGGAATGGTGATCCTTGCAGTCAAATCGTTTCTCAGATTCGCCGGTTTTGATATGGATGATCTCGATTTTGTTTTCAATGCCCCGGATCGCAAAAGACTGACCATCGGGAAACAACTTGAAATAGTAGATCATTTTTGTCTGACCGCGAAAAGCCCCCAGCCCCCCCCCTGTTTTCAAATCATGACAAATCACGGTGTCTGAATCTGTGCTTAAGGTAAGAAAGCGCATATCATCCGGTAAAATGTCAATGTGCGTTACAGGTGTGGGATAATTCTTAAGGCGGTATTCATTAAGGCATTGACCTGATTTAAGGTCCCACTCCCGGAACAGATTGATGGCGGAGACGGTGAGCATCCGCCTTCCATCATGGCTGAAACAAAAGCAGTGCAACCCATATGGAAATTCCAGGGTGTAGAGATATTTCCCATCGCCGATATCGCGGATTTCAACCTGACGCCAATCCATGTCGGTGGAGAGTAAAAAATGACTTCTGGAAAGGAAAATATAGGGTTTTGTAATCGTGGCGTTTTTGTATTTTAAGAGGCAGTTTCCGGATTCAAGGCTGAAGACCTTTGTAAAATGCTTTTTTCCATGGGTCGATACCGCCAGGGTATTGCCGTATACCCCGATGCGGTCGATAGGGGAAACCGGGAGACCCTGCTTGATGAAATGTTTCCATTCATCGGTTTCCGCTGCCGCCAGGCCATCCCCCTTTTTTGCACGGGAGAAAATGGTGCAGGGAAGATATGTTTTCTTGTCTGTGAGCACTTGCCATCCTCCTTCTTTAATGATCGTCCTTGCTGTCCGCCCCTGGTTCAAACAATTCCTGTAAAGTTTTTTCAAACGCGATAATATTTTCCTGATAAACGCGGATCTGGTTCGTGAGGGATTTTCTCTCAGTCTCCGGGTTCATCAAGGCGCTCTCTGCTCGTCTTATATACTCGTTGTGGGCGCTGAACTGGGCTTTCAGAAATACAATCATTTTCCTTAACCGGAGAATTTCAAGATCGAGAAATTCTATCTTTTTCTTCATACTCTCGCCTGGAATCAGCGTGTCTTTTTTTATATTTTCGATCCCCGCATGGTCTAGTATCGCTTGCGCCCGGTAAACCATCAATTGCAAATCTGTGGGCGAATGCAGGTCATACCCATGGAACAGTTGGGCCGAATCAAGGTTTTTTCCTTTTCCGGATGGCAGTACCCGGATCAAATCCTCAAGAAATTTTTTGTCGTTGTCACTGAGCTTGTGGTAATTGGGATGAAAAATGATACGATCGTTGTGGATTAAAGACTTGATATTCAGGGTTAGTTTATGGACGGCTATCCTTCTTTTGGTTTCAATTTCTGCATCAGACTCCTGGGTCGCAGCCAGGCTGAGCCCATTCTTTAACGATTCGTTATACCGGCGTTGGTTGTTTTTTACATCTTCTTTTTTATTTTGAATACTTAAAATTTGAATTGCCTTAATTTCAAGTGCTTCCCAGGATAAATCAGGGTTCTCGATTTTCAAATCAATCTTGAGGGATAATTCATCAAGCTTATAACTGAGATCCTTTTTTTGGATTAACAGATCCCCGAATTTCTTCAACCGCTGTGTGTCCGCAATGCTTACTTCTAAAACGATTTCAGAAAGTTCATATTCAAGCGCCTCTTTCTCTCGATAGAGATGGATGCAGGAATTACGGCATGTCCAAAACTGGTCTCTTTCTTCCTGGGTGCAAGACTGAAGCATTTTGGTGATTGCCAGCTCCTGTTCTTCGAAGCAGGATATGGCAGGGTTGGGGATGCCGTACAAATGCAGTTCTGCGTTTACAATTTGAGAAATCAGCGTACCCAATGTTTTTTCCGTATAACCAGCCTGTGTGGCGACCTTTCCGCAGGATTCAAAGGCATCGAATAAAATCTCCGCTTCCGGTTTAAAATGGCGAAGGTTCACGCTGATCCGTTCGTAATCATCCAATTCTCTCTCCGAATTTTCTTCGCTATTTATTAATGATATTGGCTTTTTCATTGAAAAAACGAGCGCCTCAAATTCCTTTTCAAGAACACTCACAAGAATTTCGATAAAAGTTTTGTTCTCCTTCTGGAGCGCCATGATCACTTGAACATTCGGGGATGAAATGTCGTTTTTGTTTTGCTCATTAAATATATTATTTTCAATTTCCAGGAACTCATTGTTTAATTGGTTTGCGATTCTCATTTTTTCCTCCAATGATTGTTCCGCCGCTGCTTTTGAATAAAACATGCAACGCACAGCGGCGGTGTTCGCTAAAAATGGTATGACAGTCCCAGGCTCATGGCGGCGCTTTTTTCATTTTTAAATTCGGCCTCTTCATAATAGACGTATTCATAACTATTTTGCCAACCTTCCGAACCGTGTAAGGAGGTCGTATTTTTCGAGGGAATACGATAGCCGAAATCAACATTGAACCCTATGTGCTTATTCAATCTGAGATCCGCTCCAACAAAAGGAAACAGGCCTTCGATGGTTTCTTTCATATCCATATCCTCAATATAATTAACCACCCCATAGAGACAGCCGACTCTCAGTCGGCATCGTCTTTCGCTTTTGTTCAGATAATATCTGACACCGGCGGCCCAACACGTAAAGTCATCGAGAGATCCTGCACCCAAGGTCAGGCCTAAATGATCCCAGCATAAAATTTCCCCATTCAGTCCAAGCATCCCATGGGCAATGCCGGCCCCCAGCCCCAATTGGCCTTTACTTTGCGCCAACGCGGGACGGGTCAATGATAGTGCAAGTACAATCGCGAGAAAACAGTAATAGTATTGATAAGATTTTGTATTCATAATATTTTCCTTTTTTGTTTAATTTTTATTATTTCATGTTGGGTATACCAGGGTTTGGCGGGTAGTCCGGCCCCCGCCTTTTTCAGATTTTTATTTTTTTACAGCAACCAGAATGTCGGTGACGGCCTGATTTATAGCATCCTTTAAGGCCAATTGGGCTGCGACAGGGTTTGCATCGAGACCAGAGGATGCCTGGCCAATGGCGCCGCGTTTTTTTCCTACGCCATGGTAAACTTTATCCACCAGTATTTTACCGGTCTGATCAAAGGCTTTTACCTTGAACGAGACCTGAACAACGTAAGTTTCAAACTTGAACAAGATCGGACAATGTGACTTGAAACCAGCGAATTCCGGCTCGATCGCCACAACGAGATCTTCGGTGTTGGTGGCTGACAGCGGAAACGAAGGCTCGCCGAGCTTGACGTGAACTTTCTCAAAACGGCTTCCCAACGAGTACTTGAACGTGTCAACCGCCAGCGGGCCTAAATCGAATTGCCATTTTTTGAAATCGAGCGGGTCAGTCTTTGTTTCCGTGTGCGTCCGAAATGCCTCCGACACATAGAGTTCGGCATGGCCTGCGATTTTTGGTTCAGCGGTGAGAAACTCGGCTTCTGTAACGTGTGGACGTATAACGGATGTACATCCAGACAACGTTACGGCACACAGAAAGCCAATTAACATACGGATATGTTTCATTCTGATATTCCTACCCAATCTCATTCCTCTTGACATGATTCCTCCTTCTAAATGATTGTTAATGGTGCGTTTACAGGTAAAGCTAAAATAGAAACCGGACTTGCTGGTACCCCGCTACTTTTAGGCTTCCTACCAACTCTTCGTGATCCACAATGTGTTGTTGCCCTTTTGCAACAGCGTTGCCAGGAAGACCTCAGAAGAAAAAGATAAAATTCAATGGGTCGATTGATAAATAATTATAGACTGTTAGATGGATTTAAAATTTCGGGAGATATTGAAAAATAATTTTTTAGAATGAGGGGAGGGTGGACTTCAAGAGTAATTTGGATTTTTTGAAGAAAATTGGTCTAAAAATTGGCTTTGATCACCGTTTGGGCCAAACAAAAAGGTAAATTTTAAAATTTTGATGTAGAGATGCCCGAATTGGGCGTCTCTACAATACACTGGCCTAAAAGAATGACCAGGAGGTTTACCAATCCACAATTTGATGCCACGATTCAGCCAGATAATGGTCTTCTGAAAAGAAGATATTTTCGATACGATCGGCCTCAATGAGAAGTACCAGTCGGCGAGATCCCTTTGAGCGCGGATCCCCTTGGTGGGCGTTGCCCACTTGAAACTCGAGCAATTGGCCGCCCTGCCGCGGCCACACGATGTTCCATAATTCAGTCCCTTCATGGGTTTTCAGTTTATGCAATTGATTGCCAGTCTTGAATTCATTCTTGGCTTCACTGATTGCTCGAAGCACATCGTGGCCGAGTGAAAATTTGCTGCTCATTTTCATCGCGAGACCTCCTTTAAAATTGGCCAATATCCGTTAGTATTCAAGATCGTATTTTTTTATCTTGTTATAAAGCGTCGCCCGTGAAACGCCGAGAATCGTTGCGGCAATTTCAATGCTGTTTTTTTGCCCTTTTGTATCATTGAGGATTTTTATGATATGTTTTTTTTCGACTTCGGCAAGGGGCAACCCGGTTTCGTTGTGTCCGGCATCCCCAGTGGCATCCTCTTTGGGCTTCGGGGGATTATCGGCGTTCGGTCTGTCAGTGTGCAGCGATACGTCCTTTATATGTGGCAAAATATCCTTTACATGGATGTCATCTTCATCACACAGAACATCGATCCTTTTTACCACCTGATACAATTGCCGGATGTTGCCCGCCCAGGGAAGGCTTTTGAGACAGGCCATGGCTTCTGCCGAGAAACACTTTTTCATAGCAAGTTTTTTTGTAAAGTGCACCACCAGCTCCGGAATATCTTCCGTTCTTTCCCGCAAAGGGGGAATATGGATAATGATATCACTTATCCGATCCAGCAAATCCGGCTTGAATCTATTTTTCATAACCATGTGATTCAGGTCCTTGTTGGTCGCGCAGATCAGTCTGAAGTCCGATTGTTTATCCACCTTCCCACCGAGCCTTCGAAAAGATTTGTCTTGAAGAACTCTTAGAAGTTTGGCCTGCAAGTTATGGGGCATATCGCCGATTTCATCCAGAAAAAGGGTGCCACCGTGTGCAAGCTCGAAATCCCCGGTATGGGCCTCGTTAGCGCCGGTAAAAGAGCCTTTCTCATATCCGAAAAGTAAACTTTCTATCATGTTTTCAGGTATGGCCGCAACGTTCTCTATCACAAAAGATCCGCCCCTCCGGCTTTTTTCGCAGAGCTGATGGCAAGCCTTTGCAAACAGCTCTTTGCCCGTGCCTCTCTCTCCCAAAAGAAGAATTGAAACATCGGAATCAGAGGCCCGCCTAAGCCGCCCAAATGCATCGGTGAGTTTTTTCGAGCTTCCCACGATGTTGTTTTTGATCAGCTCATCTTTTATTTCAAAGTAATTTTTTTCGGCCGATTCCCTTTTATTTCTTTCAACCGACAATTTTTCGGCGTTCTTCATGGCCAATTCGATATAAGGACTTAGGGCTGTAAGGAATTTAAGGTCATTTTCGTTAAACTCGATATTTTTTTTGAAACTAATGTCCACATAGATAAAACCATATGACCTTTCACCCGCACTGTTCCTCGTCCCAAGCGGCGCACAGATGAAAGAAAGAATTTTTTTCATAATGAAACTACCATTAATGAATTTGGGGTCATTTTGTGTATTACAGCCCAGTATGGCTTTTCCGGTTTTTAAGACCTCTCTGATAACAGAACAGCTGATGGGCCAATCTTCGAATTGATCCGGCAGGTTTTCCAGATTGTGTTTAATGGGCGTTATTTCATTTGAATCAACAAAGCACCGGCCGATCATACAGCGCTCCATGGGCAGACATTCAGCGATCAGCCTGATAATGTTCTCCATGAGTTCATCGGTCTCAATCATCGTAAAAAGTTGTTCTCCGATCCTGTAAAGACCCTGGAGCCTCTTTTCATCTGGAAGCTCTTTTTTCTCAGGATCGCATTTCGCCACAATAGTGTAATATTCGCCAGATATGTTTTCCATATTATCTCCTGTTCGGATTTTCATGGGCGTGTATCTCATGGTTTATCTTCTTGTTTGCCGCTTTGGCAACTTAAACCAACCCCAGATGCTATATCATAATAAACCTATATACAGTGAATCATTGACGACCCTGTTTCGTTCCCAGAATTTCCTCCAATTCACTGGTTGTCAGGCGATTTTTTTCCATCAATTTATCGATCAGATGGTTCAGTAGATCCAAGTTTCCCTTGAGATCTTCAATGGCTTGGATGAGTTGCGCATGTACGATTTTCCGGATGGACTGGGTAACCTTCAACAAAAGCGGTCTGTCAGCCATTTGGCCGGAACCAATATGAATCGGCCCTATGGATTCGTCCATACCGTATTCGGTAATCATCTTTTCCGCGTAACGGCTTGCCTGGCGAATATCCTGTGACGCCCCGGATGAAAGGCCGTGTTCTGCGCCATAAAAGACAATCTCTGAGGCCCTTCCGCCCATTGTCTGCCGGATTAAACCTTCTATTTGGGGCCGGGTAAAAATCATCTGATTTTCTTCAACACTCCGCTCCACAAAACCGCCCGCCTTTGCCCTGCCCACAATGGTAATCTGAACCGGCTTTTCTCCCCTGAGCCATCCGATCAGGCAATGACCGGCCTCATGGCGGGCAATCCGGAGCAGCGTCTCCGGATCGGTTTCCGGTCGAGCTTCTCCCATGCGCGTTCGTTCAAAGGCCTCCTCAACTATAGCGTCTGTTATTATGTTGCCTGCCTTTGTCGCCATTCGTCCTGCCAGTTCCACAATCCGCTCAAGGTCGGCAATGGTTAGGTTCACGGACTGACCGGCCATTCGTTCAATAACCATTGAAGAAACCTGTTTATGGGGCGAGCCTGTCAATCGTTTGGTCAAATAGGCCATCCGTGCCGCCTTGTCCGGTTTGTCCACCTCCACCTCCCTGTCGAATCTTCGCCTGAGCGCATCATCCAGGGTTTCGGCCAGATTGGTTGCGGCGACCAGAATAACCGGCCTTTGATTGGAATTTTTAAACCCATCCATTTCCACCAGAAGCGCATTCAAGGTCTGCTCCGTAGCCGTGTCAGCCCCGCCGCCGCCTTTTCTTTTTTTCCCGACGGCGTCGATTTCATCAATAAACAGGATGGAAGGCGCATATCGCCGCGCCCGCGCAAACAGGTCCCGGATATTCTGCGGGCCGCTGCCCTGCCAGATCGTGACGAAACTGGTGGCGGATTCAACCAGAAACGATGCTTTGCATTCACCCGCCAGAGCACGGGCCAGCATGGTCTTCCCCGTGCCGGGCTCTCCGTGGAGCAGAATGCCTTTAGGCGGACGCAACCCAAGACTGTTGTAATATTCAGGATCTTTGAGCCACTGGACAATATAGCGCAGTTCCTCCTTTGCCGCAGATGCGCCATAAACATCCAAAAAACGGATGTTCGGACGCTCCACGTCGTGAAGAACTTCGGAAACATCCCCGGCGGCCATGGCGCGGACAAAGCGGAGGTTTCGCAGCTGAAACACAATGGTTTTCCCGTCATCCTCAATCAAAGGCACTGTCTCAAAGCTAAGGGTCTTACGTTCCGCCCCAAGCTCGGACGCTTTTTTTTCATAAAACAGCCTTTGCGCAGTCTGTTTGAGTTCAATAGACAGATCATTGCAGGCCTCCTCCCAGGACGAGGTGTCGGTGGAGAGGAAATGGGTGGATATCACCCCCCGTGCGCCCTTTGACCGATTGCACGCGCCCAGAAGCTCGGCGTCAAGAACAGGGATGCCCTGTTGTTTGGCAAACGAGAGCAGGTAACAGGGCTGGACCGGAAATCGTTCCCGTATTTTAAACAGAATCTCCTGACCGGCGGCAATGTCCGATGCGGCCTCAGGCAGATAATCGAACTGCAGGACGGTCTTTCCCAGGGAAGGAGGGGAGGGGGTTCTGAACGAATGACCGATCCACAGATCCAGCAACACCATATCAATGGGGTTTGTCCCGATAATACTGAGTGCATCTGATTCATTGTCCGCATAATGCCACTCCATATCGGGAATCCGCTCTTTCCAGATCTCGTGCAGATAGTCCTCGGTAATTAAAAGGATCGATGGTTTTTTTTCGGATTTCAGGATGTGCCTGACATCATCGGGCAGACGGTCTGCCGGGGCAACATCAAAAATAATCTTTTCCGCCTTGCTGAACACAGCGTCAAGTCTGGCAGGCCGGTATAAACCCGCCAGCTTGAAAATTTCTGTTTTGCAGAATGTCGCGGCCTGTGAGCAGATGGTGCGCGCATCCGACCACGCACCCTCGCGCAGCAGAATGCATAAGGGGATCAAGGGCCTGAATTCCGTTTTCTTTGACAATCCCGAAGCCATCATCCCCCCGGTTTTTTCAAGCTCCGCACGGACAATGGCCTCAAGGTCATGGGCGCTCAACGGATTGAACATGATCGGATACCCGGTCCCCATCCTGGAACAGATGGCCTGCGGAAAAAAGGGTTTTCCGGTCCTCTGGTCGATCTCGGTTTCCAGGGCGTTCAGGATGGTCTTGCGATGCCACACCATGGGGATTTTCGCCAGCCCCGAATTGTCCGGATCATCGTAAAGGACCTTTCCCGCATTGGTTGTGAAGATAACGATGGTCTCTTTAAAGTCCACCTCTTTTTCCGTGTACTTGTCTTCAAGCCTGCCGATGTCCATTACCTGGAGGAAAAGGTGGATGGTATTCAGGTGAGCCTTTTCAATTTCGTCAAACAAGAGAATCGCATCTGGATTGTTCGCGACAAACCCCGTGAGCAACCCTGGGTGGGCCTCCTTGTAACTTTTGTGGATGCCGATCAGGGAATAGGACTCTTCGTGGCCAGAAAAGGCGCTCATGTCAAAACGCTTAAAGGGGCGCTCCAGGGCTGCTGCGGAAGTTTCTGCAAGATAAGTCTTGCCCACGCCCGGCGGCCCGGCCAGAACAAAAAGCCCCTTGGGCTTTCTGCGATCCTTGTCCGCGCCGGAAAGGATCTGAGAATTGAATATCCCTTCGACAAAGGCATCAATGGCATGATCCTGACCGTATATGGCAGAGGAGAGTCTTTCCCGAAGTTTTTTCATAGCCAAACTCAGGTTCATAAGAGTTTCCGGCGTCCGGACAAGTGGCCTTTCATCCGATGTTTGGGAATCCATGTCGCGGGGTGGGTACTGCCTGGTAACGGTGCGCCCCTTATTTTTGAACAGAACCGGGTCAAGAGAAACAAGGCGATCCGTTGGGTTGGCGATAACAGCCTTGAGCAGGTGGATTGAATTTAACTCACCCGCGCGTTCCTCGATACATATCTGGCTTGCTGATGAAAAAATCCGTTTCGCTTCCATCGACCGGTGGATCACCCCGTTTCTGTAAGGCGATCCGCCGTCTCCCATGACCGCCCTTGACTTGCGTCTCAATTGGGTGGAATCAATCCCATAGTCATTCAACGTCCGGCGAAGGTCCCGGACTTCAGATTGAAATGTTTCCTGCACCGTCCTGCCCCCTATCAACGCATTTGCAGGGATGTCCCCGAATTCGGAAAACTTCAGAACCCCCATCAGGATATGTTCCGGTTCAATGTCTGCGAAATTGGCGGAAACGGTCTCAAACGCCGCAAGGTTCATAATGACTTCAAGTGAAGGAGATGTTCGCATGAGGCGATCCTTTGGTTTTTAAAATGTTTATCCGGACACGGGGCCGGGGATACTGCCACTGGCAATCATTTGCGCTATCTCCTTTCTGAACGGACATTGGGCGGTTTCAAAAAGCGCAAGCAATTTTTTTTGGGTGCGGTCAGGCATCAAATTCCAACTCCCATACCAGGGACCAGATGCGGAGGGTGTCATCCAAACTCATAGAAACCACAAACCGGGCGTCTGGGGTTATGGAAACTGAGCCGACCGAACTCGTATGCCCTTTCAGG
>JAGVHJ010000064.1 GCA_020056645.1 Desulfobacterales bacterium | reverse complement strand
CCATCGGTTGGCGCTGGGAGTTGAAGAAATCCTTTGATTCCTTATGCTTTTTATATGAAGTGGCAAAGGATGGAGAAACCATTCCGATCATTGTCGACAGGTCTCAATGGCGTTGGCCCATCCCAATGGATGGGCGTTTTGAAGAGCGGATCGCGGGAATTTTGCGCTTTTTGAACACAGACACGATGTGGCTCTTTTCCGTAACCCAGGGAAAAGAGTTTAAGCAAGCGCTTGAACGGGGCTCTTTGACCAGCGCCCCCAGGAATGATAAATCGGCCGTTAGGCTTGAAGAGGCTTTTGTCAGCGGGGATGGGTATGGATGCCGGGTTCGATTGAACTAGCCCATCGAACCGATGCTTTTCCGCAATCGCTCTTCAGCGATTTCGATGGAGAAAGAGGACTCAATCACTTCGCGGCTCTTTTCCGAAATATGACGCCACAAGGCTTCATCGGAATAGATCTGAAGCACCTTTCCCGCAAAGGCCGCTGGTTCATCGGCGACCAGGATATTCTCGCCGTCTATGGCAGCCATGCCCTCGGCGGCGATGGATGTTCCCACCACCGGCAACCCGTAACTCATGCTCATGTTCACCTTGCCCTTCACCCCGGCCCCATAGGGGAGGGGCGCGACAAAGACCCTCGCGTTCTCGAAGAAAAGAGAGACATCGGCCACATAACCGGTGACAACGATATGGGCGGAGGCGAGTTTCCGGATTTTTTCCGGTGGATTGCTTCCCACGATATGGAGGGTGATGGGCGAGACCATCCGTTTTTGGATGAGTGGAAAAATATCTTTAACAAAAAAGAGCATGGCGTCAATATTGGGCCGATGATCAAAACCACCGATAAAAAGGAGGCCCCGTCTCTCATGAAAGGGTTTGCCTTCATGGCTCACTTCATGGATATTGGAAACGATCTCAATGGGGTTTCCGGGCGCAAGCCGCTCTAAAAGCGCTTTCTCATAGGGACTCACCACCAGGGTGAGATCGGACTTCCGGACCGCGTCCAGCTCCCGGCGTTTCATGCTCTCCGCCGCCTTCGCCATGGCGATTGATTTCGTGTAGGCGGCCATTCTCTCTTCCCGTAGAAAGTGGAGGTCAACCGTATCGAAAATCAGCCGGGTCTTTGGCGAGAAACAGGCCCCGTGATCGGCCAGTTTCTCAAAAACCGTGATTCGGCTGAAGAGCAGCAGATCAAAAGCGCTTCCATGAAGATCGATAAAATGGCTCACGGAGCGGGCGTTCTCCTGGGTCAATAGAAAAATCCCTTCTTTCCTGAGCGCTTCCGAATAACTTTTGTCATACTCCAGGTGGATGGAAGAGAACCACACCCCATAGCCCATGCGCTGCAAGAGCTTGAGTAGATTGAACATTCGATAGGAGGCGGAATCCCTGTCCGGAGTGATCACCTTGTGATCCACCACCAGAATCCGCTTTTGAAAAAGCCGCGCGTCCGAATCAAAAGAGTCGTTCATGACAGAAGCGCCCCTGGTCAGCTCCTCTTTCCAGCGTCCCATTGTCGCGAAAAAAATAGCAACGAGCCGGGAGGCCCCTTCGCTCTTTACCACATGATAGAGCCGGGAGAGGCGCTCTTTGATCGCGGTCAGGCGATGGTTCCAGTGGGGCACGGTCTCGTCGGGTTTATGGGGCATCAGGTGGCGCTTGTTTTCTTGATTTTTTTTGAATCATATAGTCGATTGTCCGCGGCCTTTAAGAGAGCGTCTGGATTCTCTATCGTTGATTCGAAAGTGGAGGCGATACCGGAACTGATGGAAATCGTCAGTGTTAATTTCCCTTTTGTATAGGGTTTTGTCTTAAGGTTTTCCTGAATCCGATGGATCAAAAGCGCCGCCTTTTCGGGATCGGTTTCGGGAAGGATAATAACAAACTCATCCCCTGCAAAGCGGGCAACAACATCCGTGTCTCTTGTGCCGCCTATTAATGATTTGGCTAAATATTTCAAAACATCGTCACCAACGTCGTGTCCATAGGAGTCATTGATTATTTTAAAATCGTCAATGTCCATAAATACGACTGATAAAACTTTTTGATATCTTTTGGATCGAATAAACTCCCGATTTAAAATTTTTTCCATGACCCTTCGATTCAAGAGTTCCGTCAAGGGGTCGTGATAGGCGAAGTATTTTAATTTTTCATGGGCCGTGACATTGGATAAACACAAGGACACTTTTACTGCTAATTGTTCGAGGAGGGAGGTGTCTATCCGGGGTGAATATCTATCCGGTGAAATGTCGCCTTGATTTAAACTGCCAATAATTTCACCATCTAAGGAAATGGGCGCTATGGCGATCGATTTGATAAGATATTTTTGGTTTGGAGGAAGTAGTTTATAAAAGGGTTTTAAATCCTGATTGGCCAAGAGTGGCGTGACATCGTTGTCGATCAGACGAATAAAATAATCTCTATCGATTAAATTTGTTTTCTCTTTTAAGGCGTCCGACACGCTCATGGTGTTCATGAGCTCTTCCACCTCGGTGTGCTTGATGAGGGTGATCCAGACATAAGGAACATGAAAGGTGTCGCGAATCGAGGTGAGGAGCCCTTCAAGGAAATCTTTAAAATTCAGAATGGAGAGTATTTTACTTTCAACCGAATAAAATTTTTTAGTGATGGTCTCGTTTTCTTTAAGCCGGGCGTAAATTGCTTCTATATTGTCCATAAGTCTATCAAAAAAATCTTATTCCTTAGAAGTGTTGATATGTTTTACTCGATCTTCACGTTTTTAGGAAATTTGTTCAAATCCAAGGCGGAAAAAAAATGACCGCAGGAATACATGGCGTATTTCGAGGATCAATTTTTTTTCCCAACGCCGGAGTTGGAGAAATTAACAAAAACTTGAACATCGAGTTTTAGAATATGCGGCGCGCATATCGCTAAGGCTTCTTTTCCAACGCCACGATACTGTTTTCCATTCAGGAGTGACGTGAATAGACCATTCCCTGATTTAAGTTGATCCAATATCGTTGACAT
>JAGVHJ010000065.1 GCA_020056645.1 Desulfobacterales bacterium | reverse complement strand
GCAACCGATTATATGCGGGGCGCAGGTCCTGAAGACAAGCGATATCTGCTCTATAACCCGGTGATGAAAATGAAGGTGGCCATACAGGGGGAAGAAGTTCATGAAATGCTGTGGGATATCATCGCGGCCAAAGGGTTTGAAAAAAATAACTATTTTTCACAGGCGGTCATTGAACTGAGAGGATTCCCGAAACTGGAAGGAACCAGGCATGTCAATATGGCGCTTATCGCCAAACTGATGCCAAACTATTTTTTCAACCCCGGCGAATTTCCTGAGGTGGGTCGAAAAAATGGAAATGAAAATGACGATTTTCTTTTCAACCAGGGACGCACCCGCGGTTATGGTAAAACGCAGTTTCATGACTACCATATTGCGTATAACAGTGTTGATTTACCAAACGTTAATGTGTTTAGAGAGCAGATCAAGATCTTTTCGGATTTTCTGATGAAATCAGGCATGGAAATCGCCGATCAGATGTTAAATGATTTTGATTTTTTGTTAAGCGTCGGCGAGATATTCACACTGGTTGTTTACGGACAGCTTATCATTGAAAGTGCAAAGATGGAGAATATTGACGATGATCTGCTGGACGCTATCTTTAATGTTTTCGTACGCGACTTCTCACGATATGCACTGGATATTTACGGCAAGGCCACATCAACGGAAGTGCAGAAGGCGCTATGTCTGAAAATGATAATGAGTCCAGTCGCGGATAAAGCGCAGTTCAATCGCGTTCTGGAGAAGTATGTTTATTCACTTGTGGATGAATACATAATGAATCCATAGGCCAAGTTCAAGGTTCAAAGCAAAAGGACGGCGGTTCATTCACGCCGTCCTGGATGAAACCATGGGAGGGATGGGAGGGGCGGTTTTCTCGCTTATGCCAATGGCCTGGTTTCGGCGCGTCTGCATTTTGTGTTATTGATTAAAAATCGGCGTTGGCGAAAAAAACGTGCTTTTCGGACGAGGCGCAAAGGGAAAGGAACGCTCGAAGAGCAATGGCTTTTCTGGGCTTAGGGCTGTGGTGCGGTGATGTGTGAAGATGGGACCCTTGAAGGTTGTGGAAAGTTGCAAGTCGATGAGGGCAATGTCCTGATTGAAGACGAAATCAGGCGCTCACAGGAACAAAAGATGATCGCTATCGGGCAGCTCGCCAGTGGAATCATGCACGATTTCAACAATTGCCTGACGGGCATCATGGGCGCGGTCGAACTGCTTGCCGAGGAACCCCTTTCCCGTCAGGACAAGGAAGTCTATCTGGCCATTATCAAGACCTCTTCTTCCCAGGCAGCGCAGCTGACCCGCAATTTGCTTACCTTCTCCCGCAAAGGCAACAAAATATTGGCACCGATCGATGTCGCCCGGATAGTCGGCGACACCATCGCGATCCTTAAGCGGACCATCAATAAAAACATTACCATCTTCTACGAAAAAAGCGCGTCCGACACTGTCATCATCGGCGACGATGTCATGCTTCAGAATGTTTTTCTGAACATGGGCATCAATGCGAGCCACGCCATGCCCGAAGGCGGCACGCTGACCTTTACCCTGCGCAATAGCGTGCTTGATGAAAACTTCTGCGAGGCCAGTTTCTTCGATGTCGAACCGGGCGCTTTTTTGGAAATAGAAATCCGCGACACTGGCTGCGGCATGACACCTGAGGTGCAGGCGCATATCTTCGAGCCCTTCTATACCACCAAGGAGCGCGGCAAGGGCACAGGCCTTGGCCTTGCGGCGGCCTACGGCACGATCCAGGAACATCACGGAACCATCAACGTGTACAGTGAAGTCGAGGCGGGAACGGCTTTTCACCTCTACCTGCCGCTATCGCAAAAACAGGCCACCGCAAAAATCGCGAAAGAGGAGGTCGTGGCAGGGATCGGGACCATTCTGCTGATCGATGACGAAGATATGATCCGGATTGCCGCGAAGCGCCAGCTCAAATCGCTGGGCTACACGGTGTTGGCCGCCGCCGATGGCGGCGCGGGTATTGAACTGTTCAGGGAGTGGCATGACACGATTGACCTGATCATCCTTGACATGATCATGCCGGGCATGGACGGCCGCGAGGTCTATGCCCGCATTCACGAGCTTGACGCCACAGCCAGGGTCATCGTCTCTTCCGGCTTCTCCAAGGAAGCTGACATCGCCGAAATGAAAAAAAACGGGCTGCGGGGCTTCATCAGAAAACCGTTCCGCCTAGCAGAACTGAGCAGGTTAATAGCCGAAGTCATGGCAGAGAAATGAATTTTTCTATAGTGTTAAAAGTTTGGACATGAGGGGCATTTCCGAGGTATGGGACCTTTTAGAAGCCATTTCATCAAATATACCCAATATCTCAAGCTGATTCTGGGCGGTTGTTTTCGATTTTTCATAAAATTTTGATATAACTGACTGATATTGTAATATCAGAATTCTGCTGGAGCCCAAAAGAGTAAGCCAATAGATGTCGATGTTTTAATTGACCGAAAAGGGAATTCGTGATCATATCTAATAAACAGGTGGTGCATACCGGGAAGTCCATCCGGAAAATGATTCGCCTGGCGCCCCCCTCTCCGCTCAAAGTCAAGGAGATGATTTTTGACGGTAAACGCTACATTGTCTGTGTGAAAAGCAAACAGGCGAGGAAAGATACGCAGACCCGATAGGCGATCATTCAAAATTTGAAGAAGCAACTCGCAAAAGGCGCAAAACAGCTCGTTGGGAACAAAGGCCACCGGGGGAAAGGATAGGTACCTGGGCGAGAAAGGCCTGGATTGTGAATGGGCCAGAAATAAGCAGGATTTAAAAGCCTTTCACTCGATCTTCAAGTTTTTAGGAAATTTGTTCAAATCCAAGGCGGAAAAAAAAATTTGACCGCAGGAATACATGGCGTATTTCGAG
>JAGVHJ010000423.1 GCA_020056645.1 Desulfobacterales bacterium | reverse complement strand
AGGAATTCCCGTTTTCTTTATCGCATTCATTAAAATCCTGTTCTCGACACCCCACATGTCACAAAACTTGATATGGTGGAGGATGATGCCCTCCACCTGATATTTTTCAGCCGTTTCTAAAATTGAGCCCAGTCGAACGCTGAAATTCTCCATCATGCGGGGGCAGGATATTTTTCGAAGATAATGGACGGCGATATCGCGGATGGGGTCGTTGACGCTCTCTATGACCCCCATGCCGGGAATTGAACCCGTACACATGTGGTCGGCCACAACCAACGCACCGGCCGCCTCTATCGTTCTGATAAACTCAGGGTCATCCATCTCTCCCCCCACCAGCATCAACCGGGCCCGGTGGGGCTTTAAAGGGGCCGCCTTCTTTAACAGATCATGGTACTCAACGATCTTGGCGTGCATATCATCCATGGGCAGCGTGGATGCGGCCGTTAAAAGATCATGATAATCCGCGCCCGATAATGGAGGGGCGATCTCCAATCTCAGATCCCCAATCGCTCTCAATTGAGACTGAAAGGCATTGTGCCTATCGATCGCTTGGGCCAATGCATGATCCCCCATATCCACATCGAAGTGCGCTTCCATTTTTTTCCGCAGCAGTCGCAACTCCTCTATGTACCAGTTGAGGGCGGCCTCGCCCGTTTTATGGGGCACATCAAGAATATGGATGAAATCCGGTTTAAGGAGGTATACGAGATTGTCATAGAGCCGGTGCATCTGGTTGCATGAGGCCGCGAGGACCCAGCCACCGAGAAAGTGGTATTGGTCGTCCATGGCCGATTCGAGGAGACTCCGCGTATAACCGCATCCCATGTTTGAAAGATAGATATCGGCGATCTCCGTGCTCGTTGTCTCAGGAGCGCGCATCCGGTAGGGAAAGAGATGGCCCACCGACAGCATGACCTGGGGTACATAACTGCACGTATATCCCATAGGAATCTTGCCTTGGTTTACCGCCTCTTCCACAAGGCGATGAAAAGAGGTCGAGGTGATCTGATGGAATAATTTTCTCATGGTTATCGATCCCGATAATCAACATTTTTATGCACACTATGTATAAACTATGGTTAATGTATACAAGCCATGCAATCTTTTTGTCAAGCAAGAATCACGACCATGGCGATTTTTTTTACAGCCGCCGGTTCCGTGGGGAGAGAGAGCTATCGACGATACAAAAGAGGTATAACAAATTGTTTTTTAGTAACTAGTGTCTGAACGAAAACCCTCTTTTTTCCCGATTTTTGCGTTAGGCTCAAATTTTAATCCTCGAAATACTTAAATATATTCCTGCGGTTAAAATTTTCGCCTTCCTTGAACTCGAAAAAAATCCTGGCTTTCGTTCGGGCACTAACTATTCAGTATGGGCCTTGCTTTAGTGGCAAAAAGGCTTTTTTGTGAAGTGACATTTACTTTTTTTCGGATGAGAGCTTCGAAGGCTTTTTGCGCTAAAATTGGCAAACGGTTTGAGGCCTTTAGGCCGAGTTTTTGCCAGTTCAGCAAAAAGCCACGAAGCTCCCGAAAAAAATAGGGAGCGAACAAAACGGGCTTTTCGCCATCTTGATGAATCGCCGCTGAATAGTTCCGTTTTTATTTGATTTTGAATGATGGCCGGTTTGAAGAAGTCCCGAGGGAATAGACCTGCTATGCGTCGAAGAGCCCTTGCAGAAAAAAATTGACCATGGTGTGGATGGTTGTTTCAAGCGCCATCGGCTCTTCTCTCACCAGGGCGGTATAGATCAGCTCTTTGATGCCGCCAATCATACAAAGGGCGGCCACAAGGGGAGCTGTGTTCTGCTTATTGATTACGCCCGAATCATGAAGACGGTTGATGGCATTGATGGTCAATCCTTTCATCTTCTCCATAAACCCTTCTATCGGGTCCCAGAACACCCCCCTCATACCAATGATCTCGCCCAGCATCATTCTGCCGAAATATTTCATTTCAGGAAGGGTTGAAATATGTTTAGTGGAGTCGATGGTGATTTTGATTATTTCATCACGATCTGCCTTGCCACTGATTCTATTGAGGGAAAAATCGATAAATTCGGACAACACACGCAATTGATGCGTAATGATTTTTAATAGAAGATCTTCCTTGCTGTTAAAATGAGTATAAAAGGTGCGTCTAGCGATTCCGGCTTCCTGGATGATGTCTTCAATGGATGTGGCGTGGTATCCTTTCCCCGCAAAAAGCACAAGGGCCACCTCCATGATTTGACCATACCGCTTTCTACCATCCTTGCGCTTTTTTTCATATCTTTCGTCCATGCCGGATTCAAAGCTGAATGTCATGGGGCTAAACTCCCCTCTATGGGCGATCGTGTGCGTTTGAATGAAGAGAGACCTATTTTTCGGCTTGATCTATTTCAGGTTTTAAAATGGGTGTCAAGGGCCAAAAAACCAGGGTAATCGCATTTGGGACGCGCCGCCTTCGGCCCTGCCGGGGGCCAACCTTTTGAAAAGGTTGCCAAACATATCAAAATAAAGGTTCCATAACCACCATCTATAAACCTCTTTGTCCCGCTTTTTAAAAGCGAGCTGCCGGAGACATTGATAATCAATTCAAGCTATTACTTAAATAACTCACCAAGCCCTATTCTACATGCGATTCCCCTGGCCAAAAAACAGGGTCATCGCATGTATCATTCAAAAGGAGCAATGCGCTCCATTTTTTCTCCTGAAACGAATAGATGTTGACATGCCGCTCTTTGTCAAATAGTTGTTGATAAAAAACGGACCCTCTTCCTCCCTTCTATCCATGGTAGCCGCCTCGGGCGCGAGTGTGAACTTACTATCTCCACGGGGAGACGCGGTGGGAGGCTCAAAAAAAAGGGGTCGCCGATCATTTTCGGATAAACCGGAACAGGATATGTTTCGATGGCATTTTTGAATCAGCCCCGCATTCGGACATCCTCCCTATCAATTTCAATCCTCCTGGTCCTATCAGGAGTTCTCTTCTATTATTACCGCCTCTTCCCGTTTCTCGATCTCATCGAACTCAAGAGCATCGACATCCGCTTCCTGTCGCGGGGTGAGAAAGCGCCCGAACCCAGGGTGGCCCTTGCGGTCATCGACGAGAAGAGCCTGGAGGCGGAAGGAAAATGGCCCTGGCCCAGGATCAAAATGGCGGCCCTGATCCGGAAATTGTCCGATGGGGGCGCGAGCGTCATCGCCCTGGATGTGGGATTCTTCGAACCGGATCGGCCCGATGCGGGAGAGGTGGTCGATGAAATCAAAGAGACCGCTCGCACGCTTTCGATCCAGCATGCCGACTTTATAAGATTTTTAGACGAAATAAAAAAGCAAAGGGATTATGACCGGATACTGGCCGACACCATCCATAACTCGGGAGCAAAGGTGGTCCTGGGATACTACTTCAACCAGGATATCCGGATGCCGGCTGAAAGCGGAGAGACGACGGCAAAAAACCACACCCGGAATATCAAGGGATCGCTCTATATAGCGGACCGTTACATCCCGGCTGATCCGAGAAACCCCCTGCCTGCCGCCATTCCATTGACAGCCTCCGGCTATCCGGAATCCAATATCGAGGTGATTTCCAAAAGCACTTCCTATTCTGGTTTTTTCAACGCCGAATCCGATATCGACGGCAATTTGAGATGGATTCCCGCACTCATCGAATATGAGGGGAAACGGTACGCGCCTCTGTCGCTCATGGCCTTTTCGGCATTTACCGGCGCGCCCCCATCCCTTGAATGGACCGACTACGGCATCCAGGCGATCACGATTGGCGACCGGGAGATTCCCGTCTCGGCCGATGGAAAAATCCGGATCAATTTCAGGGGAAAACAAGGCGCATTTCCTTATTACTCCGCTACGGACATCTTAAACGGCCAGGTTCCCTCCGATCTTCTCAAAGGGAAAATCATCGTGGTGGGAGCGACCGCCACCGGGCTTCACGATATCCGGATGACCCCCTTTGACCGCATGCCCGGCCCGGAGATCCACGCCACCCTCATCGACAACATCCTTTCAGGGAATTTTCTCTACTATCCATCAGGCTATGAACTCTTCAGCGTTATCGCCATCGTTCTCTCCGGCCTCCTCATGGGTATTTTCCTTCCCTTTCTGGGAGGAAGGGCGGGACTTATCTTATTTTTGACCATGGGCGCTGGATATGTTTTCACCGCCCAAGCCCTTTTCAATGGCATGGGCCTCATCCTGAACCTGGTATACCCGCTTCTCATCGCAACCTTGACCTATATCGCCATCACCGCCTATCAATACGTGGCTCTGGAAAAAAAAAGGCGCTTCATTCAGAACGCCTTTTCCACCTATCTCTCCCCCAAGGTCGTAAACGAGCTCATCCAGTCGCCGGAAAAGCTGAACCTGGGAGGGGAAGAGCTCCATATAACGGCCTTCTTCTCGGATATCCAGGGCTTTTCGACCATATCCGAGAGCCTTGGGCCAAAGGAGCTGGTGCTTCTCTTGAACGAATACCTCTCGGAAATGGAAGCGATTGTCCAGATCCACTCGGGCATCGTTGATAAATACGAAGGGGATGCGATCATCGCCATATTCGGAGCCCCCTATCAGACTCCCCTCCACGCGGAAAACGGTTGCCTCGCCGCCATCGACATGCAGAACCGGCTTGAAAGCCTGAGGGAGAAATGGAAAGCCCAAAATCGTCCGGTGTTGAAGATGCGGATTGTAATGGCGACCGGCCCGGCCATCGTGGGGAACATGGGCTCCAAGAAAAAAATGAACTACACCATGATGGGAGACACGGTCAATACGGCGGCGAGGCTTGAGGGGGTGAACAAGGTCTATGGAACCTATTCCATGATCAGCCAAACGACTTACGAAGCTGTTAAGGAAAGAATTATCGCAAGGGAGATCGACAGCGTGATCGTTGTGGGGAAAAAGCGTCCGGTCCGGATCTATCAGCCCCTTTGCAGGAGAGAGCATGAAAACGAACAGATGGCCGAGATGATCCGGCTCTATGAAACCGGCCTCTCTTTTTACCGGAACAGGGAGTGGGACAAGGCGATTCATCATTTCGAGGAGGTGTTGAAACGCGATCCAGAGGACGGCCCAAGCCAGGTCATGACCGGTCGATGCCGCCTTTTTCAAACAGCGCCGCCTCCGGAAACGTGGGATCAGGCCTTTTCCATGGCCTCCAAATAAGGGGCCAGGATCGATAATACGGCCCTTTCCGGCGCTCCCGGCCAAAAAAGACCCCTATTTCCGAAAAAGCAATTGAAATTTCGGAGCGGATTATTCATATTGAACCACAAAACGCCGATGCCTGTTAAACGTCAGTCTTATAAAGTCAGCATTGTAAAGGAGAGACTATGAAAAAATTCAGATTGTTGCGTATGGTTGTTTTCTCGATTCTTCTGATGGTTCCTGCGCTTGGAAACACACAGCCGCAAAACGAGATGATTCAGAACCTGGAACACGGTTATATCAACTGGACCACAGGAATCGTCCAGGCAAAGGGCATCGGCGCGCCCCCGGACAACTCCCGGGCCGCCCGGCCCATGGCCATCCAGGCGGCGAAACTGGTGGCCTACAGAAACCTCCTCGAATTGATCAAGGCCCTCCGCATCGATTCCACCACCACGGTTGAAAATTTCATTATCAAGAGCGACGTCATCACCAGCCGGGTGGAGGGCATCATCCAGAACGCCCAGGTTTTAAAGACCGATTATATGTCGGACGGAACCGTGGAGGTGGTCGTTCAGATGGATATCCGGGGCGGTTTCTCCCAGCTGGTGCTTCCCCCGGAAATTCAGCAGGTGGAATCGATCACCCCGATCCCCCAGGATCAGATGGACCCCGCGCCAGGAGTTTACACCGGACTGATCGTGGATGGGAGGGGCTTGAAGGTGAAACCCGCCATGTCTCCCCGGATTTTTGATGAAAATGGCCAGGAGGTATACGGCTCCGCTTTTGTGAGCCGGGAATTCGCGGTGCAACAGGGCATGAGCGGCTACGCCAAGGATATCCGCCAAGCGGCCAAAAACGACCGGGTGACCGACCGGCCCCTGATTGTCAAAGGCCTCAAGACCAGCGGCCCAGGAAGCTCGGATATCGTGATCAGCAACTCCGATGCGGGGGCCATTCGCAGCGCCTCGGAAAATCTCTCCTTTTTAAAGCAGTGCCGGGTAATGATCGTTGTGGATTGAACCGATGAACCGGCCCTGATGGCAGACAACCCCCCTTTTTCATATTAAAGAAGGAGCCCCCATGACTCGCAACAAACAAATCAGTGCGTTTTTGGTTATTGTTCTTTTTTTGGTTTCCGGCTGCGGGAAAAAACCCGCGGTTCCCCAGGCGGAGATGGATACGCCCTCCCACCATGTTTCAAACGGCCACAAGTTATTAAATATGGGTCAAACAGATGATGCGCTTCGGGAGTTTGAACGGGCGCGGGATCTCGATCCCGCATTTGCAAGGGCCTATATCGGCATGGGCATCGCTCTCGGCACAAAAAATGACTATGAGAAGGGGCTTGAGGCCCTGGAAAAAGGCGAAGGCCTCGCCAAAGAGGATGGCGAAAAATCCGAAGCCCATGTGGGTTTCATGCGGCTCACCCTTCAGAACCGGGATAAAGCCGGTGACAAGTGGCTGAAAAAATTGCAGGACCATTTCCGGCAGGCCGTAAAGATATCGCCGGACAAACCCGACGCTTACTATCACATGGGCGTGGCCTATAAGCTCAACAAGAATTTCGACCTGGCCAAGGCCCAGTTCGGGAAGGTTCTTGAAATCCATAATGGATTGGTGGCGGAAGCGGACCAGGAGTTCGAAACGATACAGAAAATCGAACGGGCTCTTCCCGGTGCGGCCATAGCCCAGATCGCCCTGCTCGATAAAATCACACGGGCCGATGTGGCGGCCCTCTTCATCGAAGAGTTGAAGATCGACGAACTCTTTAAAAACCGGGCGAAAAAAAACTTCAACACCTCTTTCAAGGCCCCTGACGCCGATTTTAAAACCGGTGAATTTGTTCCGGTTCCCGCGGCCACCGATATCGCCAATCATGTGTTGCGAGCCGACATCCAGGCGGTGATGGATGCGGGCGTCAAGGGGCTCGAACCCTATCCGGATCACACCTTTCAACCGGAAAAAATGATCACCAGGGCCGAGTTCGCCATCATGATCGAGGATATCCTTGCAAAAATGTCCGCGGACCTAACCATCTCCACCAAAAATTTCGGCGGAGACTCCCCCTTTCCGGACGTGAGGAGCGATCACTATTTTTTTAACGCCATCTTGACCTGCACCACCCGGGGAATCATGAAGGCGAAGGACGTGGCGACCGGAGAATTCGACCCCATGGGAACCGTATCCGGAGCGGAGGCCATGAACAGCCTCAGGGAGCTCAAGATACAGCTTGCAAAATATTAAGGCTTTCTCTGAAAACTCTTTTGTGAGGAGCGTTAAAAAAATGAACCATGGGCTAAAAGGCGGCTTGATCCTTTTTATTTTTCTGGCAGGTATTGGGAACACCCCTCTCCTGGCCCAGACCAATATTTTAAAAATTGCGAGCGAGACGGGGCGGGCCCATGTGACCCGGCTTGACGGAAAGGCCGCCAAAGTATCGAAGACCTCCCCCACCCCCTCTCCGGTCCAGGCCGGACACGACCTGAACGAAGGGGACCGGGTGACCACCGGCCCAAACTCCCGGATCGAGATCCGGCTTCCCGACGCCAGCGTTGTCCGATTTGACGAAGAGAGCTGTTTCGAACTCACATCGGTTTCCGCCGATCCCACGGAAAAAAAACGGGATGTGAGCGTGAATGTGGTGATCGGAAAGAGCTGGGCCAACGTCGCGCGTTTCCTGGGGGGCCGGGGCGGGTTCGAGATCACCACCAAAACCGCCGTGGCCGGTGTCCGGGGAACCATCTTTCGCGTGAGCGTCAACCCGGACGCCTCGGCGGTGGTCAAGGTTTACTGGGGAGAGGTCGTGGTCAGCCAGAAGCAATTGACGCCGCCTTTCGAACCGTCGGGAAAACTCGCAACGCCTGTCAAAGTACCGGGCCCCCATCCGGTTTCAGGTCCTCACCCGGTGAGCATGGAGACCTGGACCTTTATTGTGAAAACCATGAACCAGGTCACCGTCAAACCGGATGGCTCCGCATCGGAGCCAGCGCCCTTCAGCGCCGAAGAGGACGCGAGCCAATGGGTTCTCTGGAACCAGGCCTTGGATAAAAAAGTAGCCCATTAGGCCATCGGAAAGAGAGCGGATTTTTTAATTTTTTTTGTAACTATTCAGTATGGCGTTGCTTTAACGGGCTTTTCGCCATCTTGATGAATAGCTGCTGAATAGTCACATTTTTTTAAGGATACTGACATGATAGACACACTGATCATCACCCATCCAGGATCGGCCCACTTTGATGAATTTTTCGCAATTTCGCTCATCCTGGCGGCCCATGAAAACGCCGGTTTCCAGGTGGTCCGTCGGGAGCCGTTGGAGGAAGAGCTGAAGAACCCAAAGATATGGGTGGTGGATGTCGGGAACCGGCACGAGCCTCTTCTCAAAAATTTTGATCACCATCAGGACCAGGAAACCCCCGCAAGCTTCAGGATCGTGGCCGGCTTTTTGGGCCTGTCAGAGACCCTGAGCGTCCTTCCTTGGTGGGATTATAAGGATAAAATAGACCGGTTCGGCCCCATTCGTGTGGGAGCGGAGATGGGAACCAGAAATCTTTCCGTCACATACAGCCCCTTTGAAGAGTGGTACCTGGACTATTTTGCAGAAAATCCCGGAGGAAGCCTACCGGTGATGAAAGCGTTCGGGAAAAGCATGGTCAGAGGCGCGGAAAACCTCTTTTCCGGCATCAATTACTGGAAAAACGTTGAACAGCTCCAGGTGAAGCAAAAGATCTGCCTCATGGGCCGGACCGATGATCTGACCGGCGCGGAGGAGTATTTAGCCCGTCTGGGCCCCCCATTTTCAATCACCATCTCCCACGACAGACGGGGAGAAGGGTGGACTCTCAAACGGTACCACGAAGATCCCGGCGTCGATTTCGCCAGGCTAAAGGATCATCCCGCCATCAAATTCACCCATCAGGGGGGATTTATCGCAAAAACCAAAACACGGCTGCCCCTTGAAGCCCTCATGGAGCTGATCGCAAAATCCGTGGATTAAGCAATCCCGCCGATTCTGTTTGATCCTTGCCGGAAAATAACGGTTGACCGGCGTTTCACGGTTAACGTATATAGGTTCCATAGCGTTTTCTCTGTCAATCGCCATGAAAGTCGCCAGACAAGAGAAAACGCCGGGCCTTTTAATCCCCATCAACCGGAACCATGAGAGGTGACTATGCCAAAGGAATTGCAGCGAAAAATAAACCTGGAACAATTCAAGCTCATTAGCTACGCGATTTCGACCTATGATGATCTGAATCTCTTGAACGATCACCTGGTTGAAAGTATCTGCCGCTCTTTCAATGTCAAGGGATGCAGTATTTTTCTCTTCGATGAGCGGGAAAAGCAGCTCTTTCGGGTGAGCTCCCACGGCATCAGCGAAGCGTATCTGACAAAAGGTCCGATTTACGCGGAGGACGCACTGGAAGAGTTTAAGACAGGCCAGCCTGTCCTCTTCACCGATTTTCAGCATGATCCCAGGGTTCAGTATCCGGAAGCCGCCGCCAGGGAAGGGATCGTCGCCATGCTCTCCGTTCCGATCCGCTGTAGATCCCATGTTCTTGGACTTTTAAAGATATACCATTCGGAGAAATGGATTCTTCACAGTGACGACCTGGAGTCGATGAAGATCCTATCCGAACATCTGGGGCTTGTGATTGAAATTAACGGTTTAAAAAACTTTCTCGAAGAAGTGAAGATGGCCATGAAAAGCCTTCCACTGCGATTTACTGAAGGAATGTGATATATGGGAGGAAGGATCGTCACAGACACTTCCGATTTCTTTTCCATCGATTGCGGAGATGAACTGAGAGTCGGGCATAAACGGTTTCGAATTGTCGGCCATGCCAGAGAGAAACGGTTCGGTGTGGAGGATCCCAAATTCTGGGTCAAGCGGGCCATTGATCTCGATACGAACCAGAGTAAAATCATCAAGCTGGTCTTTCATGAAAAGTTCGAGACCAACCTGGGCGGGGTCAAGATCAACTGTTTCAGAGACCCGGACAAAGAGGGCCGGATTATCAAGCTGGTGAAGAATCACCCCTACTTCATGCAGGGGGAGGAGTATGTGGATGAAAAGTTGAACAGCATCCGGGTGGTGGATGTGGTGAGAGGCCACGATTTCTATGTCTATATGGAAGGCATTGAGATGGATTACGACACCTATTATCATACCCGGCTCCCTCATATCCTGAAACAGTTGGTAAAGGCCTTTGAGGCGATCCGGTTCCTCCATATCAACGGGTTCAGACATGGCGACATCCGGAATGATCACATCATCGTTGAAAATGAAACCGGAAATTATGTTTGGATCGATTTCGATTATGATTACGAGGCCCCGGAAAATCCTTTTGGACTGGACCTCTTCGGCATGGGAAACATTTTATTGTACACCATCGGAAAGGGATTCCATGTGGCCTACGATATCGAAAGGAATCCCCATCGGTATGGCGACCTGATGACACGGCTGGAACAGGCGGACATGTCGATTCTGGACAGAAGCCGGGTCATGAACCTGAAAAAAATATTTCCGATTATTCCCAAGAAGATGAATGACATCCTCATGCATTTTTCGCGGGCCACGGATATTTACTATGAGAGCGTCGAAGAGATCATCGAAGATGTCAACCGGTGCCTCTATTTGTGTTTTGATGAATCCTAAAGAAAGATTTTTTTTGGAGGTGTTATTTTGAAAAATTCAATTCTTATCGCCCTCAATGATTCATTGAGCTCCCGGGCGGTCATCGATTATATATGCGGCCTCTCTTTCCGTCCGGAGGATGTCCGGTTCACCCTTCTCCATATCTACCGGGAGCCCGCATCGGGTGAAGAACTGATGGGCAAACAGTACATGCGCAAACTGCCTCTCAAATATTTGACCGTGCTTTCGACCGCTAAAGACAAGTTGACCCATGCCGGATTCTTAAAGGAAAACATAGAGGTCTCTCTCGTGACGGATCCCTATCCCACCGTAGCCGACGGCATCATCGATCAGTTTAAGAAACAACCCTACACCATGGTGGTCGTTGGCAGGAAGCGGATGTCGAAAGCAGAGGAGTTTGTCATGGGCGATGCGAGCGTGAAACTGGTGAGGGCCCTTGAAGGAACGGCCGTCATGGTCGTGAAGTTGAAATAGGGTGAACGGCGACAGATATTCACGTGCAATCAATATTTAGGCTAAGGATTCAACAATGAAGGAGGCGGAATGAAAAAACTGGAAGTGATCATAAAGCCCTTTAAACTGGATGACGTCAAAGAGGCCCTGAATGAAAAGGGCATTATGGGAATGACGGTCACGGAGGTCAAAGGGTATGGCCGCCAGAAGGGCCATAAGGAGATCTACCGAGGGGCCGAATATGTGGTTGATTTCATGCCCAAACTGAAAATAGAAATTGTCGCTGAAGACGACCGGGTAGACGAAATCATCGAAACCATTTGTAACGCCGCCAAAACAGGAAAAATCGGCGACGGCAAGATATTCATTCTCCCCGTGGACGACGTGATCCGCATCCGGACCGCTGAACATGGACCGGATGCTATTTAGTGACGCACGGGACCTCTTTTTTTTCCTATGTCAAAAAAACTAAAGGGTGGGGTGGGGAGAGAGTGTCCGTTGCCAAATGACGCCCAGCCAAAGGTTAGCGTGATCATCCCCACCTTTAACCGGGGATGGATCATCCGGGAGGCTATTGACTCGGTTCTTCTACAGGATTATCCCCATGTGGAGCTGATCGTGGTCGATGACGGCTCGTCCGACAACACCCCCGCTATCTTAAGTTCATACGGCGAGCAGCTTCAGACCATCCGGCAGCCGAACCAAGGGGTTAGCGCCGCAAGAAACAACGGGATCAGGAGCGCCTCGGGCGATTTCATCGCCTTTCTCGATTCGGACGATACCTGGCTCAAACAAAAAATCTCGACCCAGCTCCTTTTTTTCAAAAAGAATCCAGAGGCCCTGATCTGCCAGACCGAGGAGATATGGATCAGGAATGGCAGGCGGGTGAATAAAAAGAAAATCCATCAAAAGCCATCGGGCGATATCTTTGAACCCTCCCTCAACTTATGCCTGGTAAGCCCCTCCGCGGTGATGATGCGGCGGGCCTTTTTCGATCAGGCGGGCCTCTTCGACGAGACCCTTCCCGCCTGCGAAGATTATGATCTGTGGCTCAGGGCAAGCGCCTTTCTTCCAATTTATCTGATCGAAACGCCCTTGACCGTCAAGCGGGGCGGCCATCCAGATCAATTGTCAAAGGCATGGGGGCTTGACATCCAGCGTATTCAATCATTAAAAAAGATCATCGACGGGGGCCGTCTCTCCCCAGACCAACAGGGGCTCGCCATCTCCGTGATGAAAAAAAAGGCGGAAATTTTTGTCAATGGATGCCTGAAGCGAGGAAAGGTCAAGGAGGCCGAAAAGGTCGCCGCCATGGTGAAGGTTTATTGAAAAGTGAATGACAATCCATAAAAAATGAGGTTTTCATGAAAGAGTTAAGAGGAAAAGTTGCGGCCATCACCGGCGCGGGATCGGGAATCGGACGCGCGCTTGCTGAAAATCTGGCTCAAGAAGGGTGCCACCTGGCCCTCTCGGATATCAATGAGCAGGGTCTCCTGGAGACCCAGGAGATGCTAAGCCCCTATTCCGTAAAGGTGACCACCCACACGGTGGATGTCGCTCAACGGGAGCAGATGGAGCGCTACGCCGAAGAGGTGATATCCGGCCACGGGCAGGCCGACATGATCATCAATAACGCGGGCGTCGCCATTGTGACGTCGGTCGCCGGCGTCTCCTACGAGGATTTTGAATGGCTCATGGGCATCAACTTCTGGGGGGTTGTTTATGGCGTAAAAGCCTTCCTTCCCCTTCTCCAGAAAAGACCCGAAGGCCATATCGTCAACATTTCAAGCATCAACGGCATCCTGACATGGCCCAACCACAGCCCTTACTGCTCGGCCAAATTCGCCGTGAAAGGATTCACCGAGGTGCTTCTCCAGGAGATGGACGGCTCCTCCATCCGTGTCTCGTGCGTCCATCCGGGCGGCATCAAGACCAACATCGCCAGAAACGCCCGTTTTACAGAGGCGATTAACAAGAAGCTTGATCAGAAAGGCACCGTCGCCCTTTTTGAAAAAATCACCCGGACCACCGCCGACACCGCTGCTAAAACCATCATTCAAGGAATCAAAAAAAACAAACGCCGCATCATGGTGGGGCCTGACGCGAAACTCATGGACTGGCTGACCCGGCTCATGCCTGTCACCATGGTGAGACTCATGGGCATTGGAACCAAAATGGCGCGATAAGGCCATGAAAACAGAAATGGAGGAATCATGATGTACGCAATCGTCCTTTTATGTATTTTAGCCGCTCTGGTTCTCTTTTTCTTCCACAGAAGCGCCGCCGGCAAGGTGGAACCGGAAGAACCCATTCCCACCTACACCTGCCATTCCTGCGATCAACAGGATTGCGAGTGCACCCAGGAGGAAGAGCCAGATACGACGGAAAAAATCCATTGATTTTAGATTGTAAATGAACTAATCGACTAAAAAAAAGCGATTCATTATCAACCCATTGAGAAACAGACCAGAGCCACCCACATGAACATATCTGTTATTCTTGCTCACCCGGACCCTGGAAGTTTTAATCACGCGATCGCCAAGGTTGCCGTTGAAACACTCGCCGCCCGTAACCATCAGGTCTTTTTTCACGATCTCTACAAGGAAAAGTTCGACCCCATCCTAACGGCAAGAGAGATCCCCAAGAACGCGCCCCTTCCCCCGCTCATCGAAACCCATTGCCAGGAGATCTCCATGGCGGAGGGTATCGTCATCGTTCATCCCAATTGGTGGGGCCAACCGCCAGCCATATTAAAAGGGTGGATCGACCGGATCATCCGGCCCGGCGTCGCCTATGAGTTTCAGGGAGACGACGAGGGCCAGGGGATTCCCAGGGGACTCCTCAGGGCCAGAACCGCCGTTGTCTTCAACACCTCCAACACCCCCACGCCACGGGAGAAGCAAGAGTTTGGCGATCCGCTGGAAGCCATATGGAAAAACTGCATTTTCAGGCTGTGCGGTGTCTACGAGTGTCACAGGAGAATGTTTCAGATCGTTGTGACGAGTTCGGATGGAAAACGTCAGGAATGGCTGAAAGAGGTAAAAAAAACCGTTGAGCGCTACTTTCCGGGATAAGGAGGAGATGCGAGGATAGATGAAAGATCTGAAAACCATTGTCGCGCGCGCCCCTTTTTTGCAATCGCTTCCCGATGCCGATATCGATTGTCTGCTCTCCATCGCCCTCACCAAAGCGTATAAAAAAGGCGAGCCCATCTTTTCGGAAGGGGAGCATGCCAATGGCTTCTATATCGTCGCCGAAGGAAAGGTGAAGATCTTCAAGCTGTCGATCGATGGGAAAGAGCATATCCTTCATATTTTTGGTCCGGGAAATCCGTTCGGCGAGGTTCCTGTTTTTGCGGGAAAGGCCTTTCCCGCAAACGCCATGACCCTTGCAAAAAGCACCCTGATATTTCTTCCCAGGGAGGCTTTTGTCGGCCTCATCACCGCGAACCCCTCTATCGCCCTCAACATGCTTGCGATTCTCTCTCTTCGATTGAGAGAGTTTACCGTTCAGATCGAACACCTCTCCTTGAAGGAGGTGCCGGGAAGGTTGGCCGCCTACCTGATCTTTCTCTCAAAAGAACAAAAAAACGACCGGACCGTCTCCTTGAAGATCTCCAAAGGCCAGCTTGCAAGCCTCCTGGGGACCATTCCCGAGACCCTCTCCCGGATATTCACCAAGATGAGTGGCATGAACCTGATTGACGTAGACGGCAAACAGATCCATTTGAATGACATGACGGGGCTTGCCGAGCTTGCAGAACAGGGGAAAATCTAAAAAAACTTGCACTGCTGGGCAACTCCTTATTGTATTGAGAGCCCATGTTTTGATGCCTCCGGCAGCCAGATTTTAAAAATCTGGATAAATAGATTGGGTAGAGATCGCTATAGATAGCGTCACCACCTTTTTCTGAATATGTTTATCAACCTTTTCAAAAGGTTGGCTCCCGGCAGGGCCGCTGGAGGCGAATATCTATAAGAAACTGAAAACAACCAAAACAGTCGCTATTTGAAAAGCCGATATAGCTCGTAGCCGCCGCTCAGGTTTTTCGCCGTGAAGCCATGCTGGGTAAGAATCCGGCAGGCCAGATACCCCCGCATGCCTATGGCGCAGAAGACCACGTAGCGCTTCTTTGGGTCCAGCGTGGGAAGGGCCGCCCTTAAATCGTCCACCGGAATGTGCAGCGCGCCTTCGATCTCCCCTTCTATTTTCCGCTCGTTTTTCGTGCGCAGATCGATGAGCACCTCCTCTTCGGAAAGCCCCTTTTTCAACTCACTCCCATGGATGACGGCGACATCCTTTTTTAAGATGTTCGACGCCACAAAGCCCGCCATGTTCACCGGATCTTTTGCGGAGGAGTAGGGAGGCGCGTAAGCGAGCTCCAGCTCTTCGAGATCATGGACGGTCATCTTGCCACGGATGACGGTTGCGAGAACGTCGATGCGCTTGTCCACCCCTTTTCCGCCGACGATCTGTGCTCCCAGAACCCGCCCCCCTTCCGGAGAGAAGATCAATTTGATTCCCATGAATTCGGCTCCTGGATAATAGGAGGCATGGGAGTTTGAAAAGGTGTAGCTCTTCAAAAATAGGACACCGTTTTTCTGAAGCGTTTTTTCATTCTGGCCGGTCGAAGCGACCGTGAGTCCAAAAACCTTCACGACGGCTGTTCCCTGGGTTCCCCTGAAAATGGATTCCCTGCCCAGGGCGTTGTCGGCGGCGATCCGGCCCTGCTTGTTCGCAGGACCCGCAAGGGGCGTCATGGTTTTTAACCCGCTTACAAAATCAGCCGTTTCAATGGCGTCTCCCACCGCATAGATAGAGGGGTCGCTGGTGCGTAAGAATTCATCCACCACGATCCCCCCCCGGCTGTTTATTTCAAGGCCCGCCTTCTTTGCGAGCCCGCTCTCGGGGCGGATTCCCGCAGAGAGAACCACCATATCACAGAAAATTCTCTCTCCCTTTGAGGTTGACACTACAATTCGCCCCTCTTGCTCAGAGAACGCCGAAACGCCATCTTCCAGAAGCAACTTAACCCCTTTTTCCTTGAGGTGCGCCTGAACCATGAGGGCCATCTCATTATCCAAAGGCGTCATCACCTGGTTCGCCATTTCGATCACCGTGACATGAACGCCCCGTGCAACCAGATTTTCGGCCATCTCAAGACCGATAAAACCACCGCCCACCACAACAGTGTTGCGGATCTCACCGGAATCGACCGCCTCTTTGATCCGGTCTGTGTCTGGAATATTTCTCAGGGTGAAGATCCGCCGGTGATCAATCCCTGAAATGGGCGGCCTTAACGGTTCCGCGCCCGGAGAGAGAATCAGCCGGTCATATGTTTCTGTATAGGTTGCGCCGGAGCTTGTATCCTTGACGAGAAGCTCTTTTTTCTCCCGGTCGATCTCCAGGACCTCGCTTTGAACTCTCACGTCGATCCGATACCGGGCTCTGAAACTCTCTGGTGTTGTCAAAAAGAGGGCGGACCGTTTCTTGATGTCGCCGCCGATATAATAAGGCAGGCCGCAGTTCGCGAAGGAAATAAACGCCCCCCGTTCGAAGAGAATAATCTCCGCATGCTCATCCACCCGCCGGGCCCTCGCGGCTGCGGTGGCGCCCCCAGCCACACCGCCGATAATCACAAGTTTCATCGCTACACCTCACCTTCCCTCTGGATAACCGCAGTTTGAATGCGAATTGGAATCAGACATTGAACCGGAAGTTGATGATATCCCCATCCTGAACCTTATAGGTTTTTCCTTCCAGCCGGACCGTTCCTCTTTTCCGGGCCTCCGCATAAGAGCCCGCGGCCATCAGATCCTCATAGGATAAGACCTCGGCCCGGATAAACCCTTTCTTGATGTCGGAATGGATCACCTCGGCCGCATCCACCGCGTCCGTATCCTTCCGGATGGTCCATGCCCGAACTTCGTCCTCTCCCACAGTGAAAAAGGAGATAAGCCCCAAAAGATCGTAGGAGCGCCGGATCACCCGGTCCCTGGCCGTCACCTGGATATTGAACTCTTTCAGGAAATCCTCGGCCTCTTCCCCGCTCATCTGGGCGATCTCCTGCTCGAGCTTTCCCTTGATGGTCATTGAAATATCTTTTAAGGCCGGACTCTCCTTTTCAGGCGTTTCATCATCATCGTCCGCGTTGTTAAATAATACCAGAACCGGTTTCCCGGATACGAAGGCGTATCCCCTGAGGAGGTGGGCTTGCGCGATTTCCGGATCATTTCTCAAGGGGATTTCGCTTTCGAGAAGGGCGAGACATTTTTTCAAAAGCGCCGTCTCTTCCGGACTACCCGGTTTTCCCCGTTTTCCGTCCAGGATAAGCCGTTCCATGCGCTTTTCCACCACCATCTGGTCAGCGAGAATCATTTCCTGGTCCAATTCCGTGAAATCCCTGAGGGGCTGAGGCCCATCCCCTCCATAGGGCGTGAAATTTCTCACCACATGGATAAACGCGTCACAATCCCTCACGGCCACCCAGGCGTTCTGATCTCTCTTCCCCCCTGTTCTGACCGGAAGCAAATAGTCCACCTGGGCGAAGATGGTTTTCCGGGGATTATACATCTCGGAGAGCAGATCCACCCGGCTGTCCGGAACCTTAACCACAGCAATCCTGGGTTCACTCTTATGCGCCTCTGTCTGCTGGTTGCCGGTCAACGCCTCGAACAAAGTTGTTTTTCCGGCGCCTTCGAGCCCGATGATTCCCAACTTCACTTGATTCTCCTTTTTTTATGCAATTCTCTTTGCTCACTCCAGGGTTAAGGAAGCAAGATACTCCCTCACCCCTTGAGCCGCCATGTGAAATATCCGTGAGCCGGTGATCAAAACAAATGGATTCTCCCGCTCTTTTAATCTTTCCGCAAACGCCGCGCCGATCAGCGCGGCGATATCCCGCCCCTCTCCTTGGAGCGTGATGGCCCGGAGGTAGCTATCCAGCCGCTCCCGTATCACCTGAAAATAATCGATCTCCTGCCCGATGGTCAAACCGGAAAGCGCCGAGAGCTGTTTCGATAGCGCGTGAATCGACCGCCAAAAAAAGGTGGAGAGCGCCTCTTTTTCCGGACGGCCCTCCATATAGACGGAAATACTCCAGCCGACGCTGACGATTTTCAATAGCTGAAGTTCGTAGTCAAGGGCCACGCCATTCAACGCCTGGTCCTTTGGCAGCGCGCCGATGGCCTGCTT
>JAGVHJ010000448.1 GCA_020056645.1 Desulfobacterales bacterium | reverse complement strand
TGAAACGCTTGCCGATAATATCGTGGAACTGCTTCTATCTGAAATTCTTTCCCTTGAACCGGATTGGCAGCGTCAAATTCGACTCTTTGAGGAGAAAAGCCTCAAAGCCTTTGAGGTCAAGTGCGGCATGAAAGCCGTCTCCCTCTCACCCGAGGATTTAAAGCGGCTTGAAGTAGCGGCCACAGGCGTTCAGAGAGCCCTTGCCGGAAAAACCTTCCCGGAGGAGCTTCTGAAGGAAGTCGTCAACGCGCTTGAAACGTACAGAGCGCAGAAGTAAACGACACAGATCTTATCAAAAAGAATTCCATTCCCTGGGAATTAGGATGACCGTAGACCATCCCATGCCCTATAGGAAGATCCCTGCATTCAACAATCAGAGATTAATGGCCGTTTCCACAAAATTTTATTTAATGATTGGTTTTTTTCAGGATTTCAGGGTATAAAAGGGGAAAACAGCATAAATGATTTCAAGATCTTTTAGGTCACAATGTGTAAAAAATTTTCAACACCCGTTCCGGTGAAATATGAAACACCCACTGGCTGGCGCTATTTCCAAATGATCCCATTTTAATATGGATACACATCCCATCACACTCGCCTTCAGGGGAGAGAATCAGGAAATAGAAAAACAGTTTCAGGATCACTATTTCACCAGTTCTTTAAACCAGATCCGCGTCGTGCTGCTCATCGGGGCCGCTTTTTTTTGATATACAGCCTCATCGACATGGTCATGGTCCCTGAAAAACACTATCTATTCCTGACACTGCGGGCGGGGATATGCCTCCCGGTTTGCCTTTTACTCTTTTGGTTCACCTCTTCCAGGCATGCCAGGAGTTTCCTTCAGCCTGCGATCTCTCTGGGCATCGTTGCGGGCGGAACCATTCTGATATACATGCTCATGGCCACCCCCGAGGCCAACCGGCACGTCTATCTGAAGGCCCTGGTGCAGCTTCTTTTCGCCGTCTACACCCTGACCAAGATCCGATTCATCTGGGCCTCCGCCTCTTTTCTGTTGGTGAACGCCATTTTCATCGGGTGGGCTCTCTTTTTCTCGGACTACACGCCGGACCGACTGATCACCGATGTTTCGTTTCTCATGGGTCTCAATCTATTGGGTATGGTGGCCTGCTACTCCATCGAACTCTACGCACGGAAAACCTTCTTCCTCTCCTTACAACTGAACATCCAGGAAAGAAAATTGAGCGAAAAGGCCTTGGCGGAAAGCGAGGAACGGTTCAAGACGATTTTTGAAACCACCACGGCGGGAATGATTATCGTAAACGGCCTCAATCAAACCATCGAGGAGATAAACCCCGCAGCGGCGCAGATGATCGGAGAGCCGGAAGACCGAATCAAGGGGCGTTCCATCACAGAGCTCTTTCCTCCGCTCTCTCCTGGGGAAGACGCTTGTCTAAACGACCCCGTCGCCATCGACCCTGTGGAGCGCCAGCTGACATCCCAGAAAAAGGGAGCGATCCCTGTATTAAAAACCACCCGCCCCCTGACCTTTCGCGGCGAGCCCAAATGGATGATCAGCTTTATCGATATTCAAAGGGTCAAGGAAGCGGAAACCATCAAGAGGGAGGCGGAGATCCAGCTCACCCGGTCCCAGCATCTCCAAACCATTGGGACCCTGGCCGGAGGGATTTCCCACGATTTCAACAATATTTTATATGGCATTACCGGATATGCGACCCTTGCCCTGGATGACGCACCCCAAGACTCCCTTCTTAAAAACAATATCAATGAGATTCTTCGGGGAAGCCGCCGGGCCAAGGAGCTCATCGCACAGATCATGGCGTTCAGCCGTCAGGAGACCACCGAAAAAAAAGTGATTCTGCTGGCGCCGCTGGTGCAAGAAGCGCTGAAACTGATCCGGGCATCCATTTCGGCGGCCATTCATATCAAAACCGATATCCGGACACCCGCCCAGGCCGTACTCGCAAATCCCACCCAGATTCATCAGGTGATCATCAATCTATGCACCAACGCCGCTCACGCCATCGGTCCCAAAGGCGGGTTTCTTCATGTGATTCTTGACACAATCCGCCTCAATGCCGAATGGATCGACCAAGAGGTTCTCCTTACACGGGGGAACTATGCTAGAATTCGTATCATTGACAATGGAAAAGGAATGGAGGAATCGGTTCAAAGACGGATCTTCGAACCTTTTTTCACCACAAAGCCCCCAGGGGAAGGGGTCGGCATGGGCCTTTCCGTGGTGATGGGAGTGATACAATCCCATAACGGAGGCATCCGGGTCCAGAGCGAACCGGGCAAAGGCGCTTCCTTTGAACTCCTGTTGCCGTCCGCCGAGGAATGCAATCCTTCAGAGCACCCGGAGGAGGGAAAGATCCACGGAGGCGGCGAGCATATCCTTCTCGTGGACGATGAACCGTCGATCATCCGGATGAGCCATCAGATGCTCTCCCGGATGGGATACCACGTCACGGCTTTGGGAGACCCTAGGGAAGCGGTGACCCTTTTTGAAAAGGAGAGCAGCGCCTTTGATCTGGTGATCACCGACTTGACCATGCCAGGCATGGAAGGCACGGCCCTTGCGCGGAAACTCACCGGGATAAAACCAGGAGTTCCCGTGATCCTTTGCACCGGCTACAATGACCAGGTTCCATCGGAGCAAATGACCGCATCGGGCATCCGGGAGATTATCCTGAAACCGATTTTAAGGGAAGATCTGGCATCGGCCATCAGAAGGGTTTTGGATGAGCAGGGGGAATGACGGCTCATAAACGACTTGACACATTCATGACCCTTTCTTTATAGTTGAAACATCAGCCCCTACTATTTTTATCAAT
>JAGVHJ010000115.1 GCA_020056645.1 Desulfobacterales bacterium | reverse complement strand
GAATCGGCTTTGAAAAAAGGGAGATCACCGAAGAGAGCCACAATATCATTTTAAAAAAAGACGCAGTGGGACTGGTTGTCGACAATATCGGCGACGTGGTCGAGGCCCATGAAAGCGAAATTGAGATCCCTCCGGCCAACTTAAAAGGAATCAAGGCGCGTTTTGTCGAAGGGGTGAAGAAGCTGAATGAGGATCTTCTGATCATTCTGGCCGCCAAAAAAATTTTGGAATATGACCCCATGCACAAAGAGAAAGAAAAGGAGATCTGAAACTCGATGTTCAACTTTTTTTTAATTTGCCTAACTCCTGCGTTGGCAAAAATTGATCCTCGAAATAGGCCGTCTATTCCTGCGGTCAAATTTTTTTTCCGCCTTGGATTTGAACAAATTTCCTACAAACTTGAAGATCGAGTGAAACTGAAAAAACAACATCCACTTAATAAAGGGGGAAAAAATGGCCCGAACAATCGATATTGATCCCATTACCAGAATTGAAGGCCACCTGGCCATCCGGGTCGAGGTCGAGGCTGGGATGGTCACGGCCGCATACAGCATGGGAGAGATGTTCCGGGGATTCGAGAAAATTCTGAAGGGCCGGGATCCGCTGGATGCGCAGCAGATCACCCAGAGAATCTGCGGTGTGTGCCCTGTATCCCATGGGATCGCATCGGTTCTGGCCCAGGAGGAGGCCTATTCGGTGACGCCGCCTTCGAATGGCCGGATCATCAGGAACATTATTCTCGGGGCCAATTATCTTCAGTCCCATATTATTCATTTTTATCAGCTGTCGGCCTTGGATTTTGTGGATATCGTAAAAATAACGGCCTATACGGGGAGCGACCCTGGGCTTCTTGAATTGAAAGCCTGGGTGAACGCGCAGCTGGCCTCTAAAACGATCTACCCTGCCGCCCCTTTTCTTCCCCGATATGACGCGGCCTATCTTCAAAACGACGAGCTCAATATCCTCGCCATTAAACACTATCTGGAAGCGCTGGACATGCGGGCCTTGGCCCATAAACTCGGGGCCTTATTCGCGGGCAAACTGCCTCATCCCGCCACCATCATGCCCGGAGGCGTGACCGAAGTGGTGACCGCGAAGAAAATCGCGGCGGGCCTCTCCATGGTAAAAACCCTTCAGACCTTTGTCGAGAGCGCCTATGTTCCGGATGTCATCGCCGTGGCCCAGGCCTTTCCGGAATATTTCAGCCTTGGAAAAGGAAATGGTCACTTCCTATCCTATGGCGTTTTTCCGGAAAGAGACGGGAACGCCGATTTTCTGTTCGACAGAGGGGTTCTTTTGAAAAATCAGTTTCAGAACTTGCAGCCGGCGAACATTACCGAGGAGGTGGGCTACTCTCTATTCTCCTCGCCTTCGGGTCTCAACCCCGAATCGGGAATCACCGAGGCCGATCCCCGGAAACGGAGAGCCTATTCATGGATCAAGGCCCCCCGGTATGGCGGAAACGTCATGGAGGTTGGGCCTCTGGCCCGGCTCATGGTCTCTTATAAACAAGGGGCGAATCAGATGGTGAAAAAACACCTTGAAGGGTTTTTATCAGCCACCGGATTGGGAATGGATAACTTGAATTCGGCCATGGGCCGTCATGCGGCCAGGGCGATTGAAGCAAAAATTCTTGCCGTCAAATTAACGGAATGGATCGAAAGCCTGAATCCTGGAAAACCGGTCTTTGAGGATTATAAAATTTGTAAAATGGGCCGGGGAATGGGGTTGACCGAGGCGGCGCGGGGCGCGCTGGGCCACTGGATTTCTATTGAAAACCATAAAATCGATAACTACCAGTGCGTGGTGCCCACCACTTGGAACTGTTCACCGCGGGATGACCGGGGAACGCCTGGGGCGGTTGAGGCCTCCTTGGTGGGTACGCCGGTTGCGGATGAGAAGAATCCCATGACGGTGGCGAGGGTTGTCAGGTCCTTCGATCCCTGCATCGCATGCGCGGTTCATTGAGCTAAAGCCAACGCTTTCTCATGCACTAAAGGAGGAAACCAATGGAAGGGAAGCCGGAGATTCGAGAAGAAGGGGAAAACTATGTCGTCATCATCCCCAAAAATTTTACAACAATCGATCATCTGAATGTGTTCATTTCAAATATTATCAAATCGAAGAACACCGAAAGTCAGAGCACCGATTTTACGGCCATGATCGAAAAATTGAGAAGGCGGTGGCCCGAACCGGCTGCTTCTCTTAAAAACAAGTGGGCTGAGATGCGGGTTCTCGTGATCGACGACCAGTCCACCATTCGAGGACTCATGAAAGGGGCGTTAAAGGAGATTGGTTTCGTTCATGGAAACATTGATGACGCCAACGACGGCAAACCCGCCCTTCAGAAACTTCTGGAAGCGCGTTACGACCTCATCATCTCGGACTGGAACATGCCTGAGATCTCGGGTCTTGATCTCCTGAAGATCGTGAAGGCCGTTCCCGGTTTTGCCAAAACACGTTTTGTGATGGTGACAAGCCAGGGAGCTCAGAAAAATGTCATGGAGGCCATCAATCATGGTATCAATGGGTATATCATCAAGCCCTTTACCACGGCCCATGTGGAAAAAACTCTTCAAAAAATTATAACCGTTTAGGAGCATCAAAGGAGAATCGATATGCCATCGCGACTTACCCGCCGGGAATTCCTGGAACTGGGGGCCAGATACGCGGCCCTTCTCGGTTTGTCAACCCATCTTATTCCCAGCGTGGCCGACGCTCTTGACCATCTTTCATCCGGTCAGACAAAGGTATTATGGTTAAACGCCCAGACCTGCTCCGGGTGCTCGGTCTCCCTGCTGAATTCGACCCATCCCGGGCCGGTTGAGATCCTGACACGGTATATCTCCCTTCTGTTCCATTCGACGATATCGACCGCCACCGGTGAGCTTGGCATGGCGATGATCGACAAGGCGATTTCAACGGGCGATTTCGTACTGGTTGTTGAGGGCAGTATCCCCTATGATATGCCCGATGCCTGCAAAATGGGAGGAAAGCCGGTTGCGTCCCTTATATCGAGCGCGGCGGAGAGGGCCTCCCACATCGTCGCCGTGGGCGCGTGCGCCGCGTTCGGCGGCATCCCCGGTGCCGAGGGAAATCCCACCGGGGCCATCAGTCTGCAACGCTTTTTTGAGAAAGAACGGATGAAAAAGCCCGTTATCGCCATCCCCGGTTGCCCCATCCATCCGGATTGGCTCGTGGGGACCCTGGTTCATCTGATCAAATTCGGCCCCCCTGAAATGGACGCCTTGGGAAGACCCAAGATGTTTTTCGGCCGCCTGGTCCATGACCAGTGCCCGAGATTTTCCGATTATGAACGGGAGAACTTCGCGAAAACCTTTTCATCTCCCGGATGTCTTTTCAAGCTGGGCTGCCTGGGAACCAACACCCATGCCGATTGCAACCTGCGGTTATGGAACGACGGGACCAACGCCTGTATTCTTGCGGGGGCCCCTTGCATCGGTTGTGCGTCGGAAGCATTCGCCCACGACCGGTCATTCTCTTTTTACAGGAAAAACGAATCCCTTTGAAAAAATCATAAGGAAGAGCCATGAAACTCCATACCAAGCTTGTGGTCTCGCTGCTATCCGGTTTAGTCGCCGTGGTCTTGACCGCCCAGTGCCTACAGTATATCGCCATCCGGAAACTCGCTTCGGATCTTTCGGAGACGAGCATCGAGATTCTTAAAAAACGGGAATTGGAATTCGCCTCGGATATCCACCGCTCTGCGGAACGGGCGGTCGCGGGCTCCCTCGAACGGGGGGAGATGGAAAAATTCAGCAGTCTTTTAAAGGATCTGAATGAGATTGACGGATTGCTTGCCTTTTCCCTGTTCGACCGGGAAGGGGTGGTTAAATATTCATCCAATCAGGCCTACATGGGCAGGGAGATTGCGGAGGATGTCCGCAAAATAATGGCGCAGGAGAAGAAGGATCTTTACACCGTCGAATCGGAAGACGCCATCGAGATTTACAAGTCCCAGCATGTCACCCATGACTGCATCCGGTGCCACACCACCTGGAAACCAGAGGAATCGGGCGGGATCACCCACTTCAAATTTTCAAACGAGGCATTGAAAAGCGCCAACAATAAGGCGTCGGACGCCATGGCGCACCTGAAACAGACCATTCTTCTTTCTTCTTTTATCGTGGTTGTTTTTCTGGTTCTTTTGATGAGCCTCTCTATTTACTATTTTGTCCGGAAATTGGTATCGGTTCCCCTGGGGAAAACCATCGACATGATGAAAGATATCGCGGAAGGAGAGGGCGATCTCACCAAAAAACTCGCGGTCAGCTCAAACGACGAGGTGGGCGAGGTGGCGAAATGGTTCAATATTTTTGTCGGGAAACTATCGGATATGATTGGAAAGGTCCGGGAGGATATTGACCGGCTCATGGTATCTTCCGGACGGTTGAAAACCATTTCCGATGACATGGCCGGAAAGGCCGATCAGATGGATGGGCAATCGTCCGTGGTTGGGAAATCTTCTGAAAACACCTCCGCCAGTATCCGGAATATCGCCGCCGCCGCTGAGGAGGTGTGCAGCCAGGTGTCAACGGTTTCATCGGTTTCGGATGATCTTGCGCGAAACATGAAGAAGATCGGTTCCGTCACCTCCGATGTCACGATCACCTTTCACTCGGTCGCGGCGGCTTCCGAACAGATGTCGAGTTCGGTTAAAAATGTGGCTGTGGCCATCGAGGAGATGTATTCCACATTGAATGAAGTGGCTAAAAACTCCGGAAGGGGCGCGGATATGACCCGTTCCGCGTCGACTCGGGCTGGAGAAACCTCTGGGATCGTAAACGCCCTTGGAAACGCGGCCAAGGAGATCGGGGATGTGGTGGATCTGATCAAGGGGATCGCGGCCCAGACCAATCTTCTCGCTTTGAATGCCACCATTGAAGCAGCGGGCGCGGGAGAAGCGGGAAAAGGGTTCGCGGTGGTCGCGAACGAGGTGAAGGAGCTTGCGCGGCAGACGGCGGGAGCCACCGAGGAGATCCGTGACAAGGTCGAAGGCATGCAGAACAACACCAACGCGGCGGTTCATGCCATCGAAGCGATCGTGAAAGCCATTGCCGAAATCAATTCAATCATGACAACCATCGCATCGGCGGTGGAACAGCAGACCGCTACCACCAACGAGATATCGAAAAGCGTTGGCGAAGCCGCTAATTCGGCGACCTCTGTGTCGAGAATGGTTCAGAACGCGGCGAAAAGCGCGGACGATGCTTCTGAAAATATTCAAACAGCGGTCAAGTTCGGTGAAGATGTGTCTAAAAACATGGAAGAGGTGAAACGGGCGGCCCAGGCCATTGCCAAGGACGCGTCCAATGCATCCATTGAGACGGAAACGGTGCTGAAGAATGTCTCGGATCTGAACAGCGCCATCACCGCCACCTCAACGGATGCGGTCGACACTCAGAAACAGGCGGATGACCTTGCAAGGCTCGCCAGTCAGCTCCAGAATATCATCGGCCACTTTAAAATCTGACAGGAAATCGTCATCGGTCGGCTTGAACCAACAAAGGAGATTATCATGTTTGCAAGTATCAAATCGAGAATCACATCGCTCTTACTCATCGGCATCCTTCTTCTCTTTTTCATTTTTTTCACCCATGTGATCATTGACGGCTCTAAAAAGAGCCGGGCCGAGATGGCCAATGCATCTATCCAGGTGGCCCTCAATGTGTCGAAATGCATGATGATCGAAGAACAGTTTATCAAGTTGAATGACTCGGGTATCCTCGACCAAATTCTTCAAAGCAGAAAAGAGATGGATATCCTTTTGAAACAGGTCGATTCCCTTTCTCTCAAGGAGGATGCCCGCCGCCTGTTAAGTCAGGTATCCGAGGCCAACCAGAAACGGCATCAGGTGTTTGATGCTATCCTTAAAAATAAGGAGCGGACAAAGGAACGCCTCTCCGTGTTTTATGAAAAGATGGCGGCGGTTTCCAAATATTTTTCGGATATCGTGGGAGCCATGAGTCACGAGGAGTCTTTTCTTTCCATGGAAGGAGACTCCCTGCCGCCCAATGAATCCACCTTCAGAGATCAGCTGGTGATCATGCAGGGAAAGCTTGATAAGATCATTATCCTGCTGCAATCCCTTTTTGTTCAGCTCGATTTCAACGCCTATGTCGCAGAGCGGGAGGCCTTCGAGAAAGCGATCGGGGATGAGCTCGTGAAGATGACCAATCTCGCCCGGCTGATCAATAAATCGGACTATCTGAACAACTGGAACAAGGCCACCATGCTCTTGCCTGAAATCAAGCAGGTGGAGGATGAGATCAAGGCGAATCTGAAGACGAACGCCGACCTGAATGGCGAACTGAAACAGACAGGCGACCAGATTCAGAAACTCACCGGGGAGATGATCGCGCTTGCGGCCCGTGAGATTAAACGGGTGACCCTGGTCGGACGCATGGTGAGCGTGATCATCCTCGTCAGCGGTATCGCGGCGCTCATGATCATCGGTTTTTTCACCATCCGGTCGGCCCGCAAAAGTATCGATATGGTGATCATGCGCCTCAAGGATATCGCCGAAGGGGAGGGAGACTTGACCCGTAGGCTCGACGTGGTGGAGGGGAGTGAAATCGGACTCCTGGCCAAATGGTTCAACCTTTTTGTCGATAAACTTCAGGGGACGATCAAAGGCGTGGCCGGAGATGTGATGGTATTGAACGCGTCATCGTCGGAACTTCTGGAAATTTCCGAAGCGATGGGGGATAAGGCCTCCACCATGAAAACCCAGTCGGATGAGGTGGAGCAGTCGACCGGCAAGATCAGCGGTAAAATCAAGAATATCGCGGCGGCCATCGAACAGATCAGCGCCCAGGTCAGTTCGGTCGCCATCGCTTCCGAAGGACTCTCAAAAAATATGATGGATATCGGCGAGTCATCCGGTAATGTGTCCAATAACCTCCAGTCGGTGGCAGGGGCGGCGGAGCAGATGTCGGACGCCGTGAACACCGTGGCGGTCGCCATTGATGAGATGTACGCCACCTTGAATGAAGTGGCGAGAAACTCCTCCAGAGGGGCGAGCGTCACCAAGGACGCGTCGGGCCAGGCAGGGGTGACCTCCGAATTGATGGTGACCCTGGGCGGGGCCGCACGGGAGATCGGGGATGTGGTTGAATTGATTCAGGGAATCGCCGCCCAGACAAACCTTCTTGCGTTAAACGCGACGATCGAGGCGGCAGGCGCCGGCGAGGCGGGGAAAGGATTCGCCGTGGTCGCAAATGAGGTCAAGGAGCTTGCCCGCCAGACATCGAGCGCCACGGAAGAGATCCGGGACAAGGTGGAAGGGATGCAGAGAAATACCGAATCGGCCGTGAAGGCCATCGAGGCGATTGTGAATGTCATTTCGGAAATCAATCAGATCATGGGAAATATCGCAACCGCCGTGGAACAGCAGACAGCAACCACCAATGAGATATCAAAAAATATCGGTCATACGGCCCATGCGGCGAAAACGGTCTCGAATAACGTGAGGGAAGCGGCCAAGGGGGCCGAACACGCATCCAATAACGTTCAGGAGGCCATTACCATTGAGCACGATATTTCGAGGCAATTAAAAGAGGTCGCGGGCGGGGCGATCGCCATCTCCAAGGATGCCGGAGACTCCTCGTATGAGACACATGTGGTGCTTGACAACGTGAAGGGGCTTCATGACTCGGTGGGAGCCGCCTTGACCGGGGCCACCTTAACCCGGAAACAGGCGGAGGATGTGTCGAAGGTCTCATCCACGTTGAAATCGGTTATCGGTCAATTCAAAATTTAACGTAACTAGTGCCCGAACGAAAACCAAGATTTTTTTTCGAGTTCAAGGAAGGCGAAAATTTTAACCGCAGGAATACATAGAAGTATTTCGAG
>JAGVHJ010000128.1 GCA_020056645.1 Desulfobacterales bacterium | reverse complement strand
TTTTTGCTGAACTGGCGAAAACAAAGGCCTAAAGGCCTCAAACCGTTTGCCAGTTTTAACGCAAAAAGCCGTCGAAGCTCTCATCCGAAAAAAAGGTAATGTCACTTCACAAAAGGGCCTTTTCGCCACTAAAACAAGGCCGTGCTGAATAGTTACAAAAATCTATATATTGCAAACAATAGGGACTTAAAATCGTGCCAGGTCTGATCGTAAAAAGCCGGTAAGTTATTTTTTTCCGATGATTATAAATGATCTTCTCTCTTAAAATCAAGAAATATAATTATAGATGACATTCCAGTTGATTTATCTAAAGGGGCCTGATAATCGATAAAAAATTAATGACCATTTCCCGGAGAAGTGTATGGAAAAAAAGAAGATTCCCACGTTGTCCAATGACGAGCTGATTACGTTTATCGACGATGAGCCGCAAGAGGGAGAGCCCCGCTCACAGGAGAGCAATCCCTGGAAAATCATCATCGCCGACGATGAAAAAGAGGTTCACGACATCACCCGGATGGTCCTGGCCGACTATCTCTACGACGGTCGGCCCCTTCAGTTTTACAGCACCTACTCCATGCAGGAGACGACCGACCTTCTGAGCAGTCAATCCCATTTCGCCATCATTCTATTGGATGTGGTCATGGAGGAGGATGATTCAGGCCTCAAGGTCGCCAAATATATCCGGGAGAGTCTCAAGGATCATTTCATCCGGATCATCTTGAGAACGGGTCAACCGGGAAAGGCCCCGGAGCGCTCCGTCATCTCCGAATACGATATCAACGACTACAAATCCAAAACAGAGCTGACCGCCCAGAAACTCTCCACGGCCATCACCACCTCCCTTCGATCTTACCGGGATATGCGCATCATCGAAAAAAACCGGAAAGGCTTGGAGCAGATCCTTCTCTCATCGCCCCAGCTTTTTGAATTCAAGTCCCTGAAACAATTCGCCACCGGCGTACTGACCCAACTCCTTTCCATTCTGAGGCTCGACGAAGACTCCCTCTACATCCGGAATTCCGCCTTTGCCGTGGACCACGGGGACGGGAGCCTCATCATTCTTGCCGCCACTGGAAAATTCACGGATTTCGTAGATAGGCCCATCCACGCCATTCTTCCGGAAAAAATCCTTGAGCGGTTAAAAAAAGCGGTTTCGGAAAAAACCGATATATTCGAAAACGACGCCTACATCGGTTACTTCCACAGCAAAAAAAATTCCCAGAATTTGATTTATATGAGCGGCATCAACCGGCTGAACGAGATGGACAAAAACCTGCTGAGAATCTTCGCGTCCAACGTGGCCATCGCCTTTGATAACGTGTCCCTTTCAAGGGAGCTTGAATCGACCCGGGAAGAGATCATCTATACCCTGGGAGAAATTGTGGACACCCGCTCCACGGAAACGGCCAACCATGTGCTCCGGGTCTCTCTTTTCACGGAACGGATGGCCCGCATGGCGGGCCTCTCAAAAAATGAAACCGGTCTCATCAGGCTTGCCTCCCCCATGCACGATATCGGTAAAATCGGCGTTCCGGAAGCCATATTGAACAAACCCGCACGCCTCACCCCCGAAGAGTTTGAAATCGTCAAGCTCCATTCGGAGGTCGGTTTTAACGTTCTCAAAAACTCAGACAGCGACATCATGCGAAACGCGGCCATCATCGCCCATCAGCACCATGAACGATGGGATGGCATGGGGTATCCACAGAAGCTCTCCGCAAATAATATTCACATTTTTGGAAGAATCACCGCCATCGCGGATGTGTTTGACGCCCTCAGCCATAAACGGATCTATAAGAGCGCCTGGAGCCGGGAGGCGGTGGTCGCCTATTTCATGGAAGAGCAAGGAAAGAGCTTTGATCCGGCGTTGACCCGGATCTTCCTTGAGAATCCGGATCATTTTTTTGAGATCAACACCCTCCATCCGGAGCCGGGTGAAACAACGAAAGAACCGACCGGGTGACCTCCCGCTTTAGGGAGTCCATAGTCCCTGAAAAAAAGTGGTCCGCGCCGGGCAGAATGGTGACGGCCGCCTCCGGATTCCATAAACCGGCGAGCCGTTTCACATCCCTGGAATCCGCGAAACCGTCCCGGTCCCCGCATAGGACAAGCGCAAGGCCTGGAATTTTCAAATCATCTCCGAATTCAAGAAAATCGATGGGCGGGGCGATCAGCATCACCCGTTCCGAAGGGATCCTTTTTCCCCTGAAGCACGTGGCTATGACCCAGGCCCCGAAAGAGTAGCCGGCAAGGATCGTTTTCTTGACGCCTATTTCTTTCAGATAGGAGAGGGCCGCCAGCAGATCCCTTTGTTCTCCAACACCCTCGTCAAAATCACCCTGGCTCCGGCCCGCCCCCCTGAAATTGAACCGCAGGGTGGTGAACCCCTGATCGGTCGCCGCTCTTTTTATCAGTTCCACGACCGAATTGTGCATATCCCCGCCGTAAAGGGGGTGGGGATGGGTGATGACCATGCCCTTCTCCTCCGATCTCCGGTCGAGCAGCCCCTCAAGGAGGATTCCATCCGAGACCATTTGAACTCTCTGCTCCATGCATTCCCTGTCATTCATTTGATTGTGTTGTCGTCCTGACGGAAAGACATCGGATAATCTCCTCTCCAAAGGCTATTTTCTGCCAGTTTCGGATGCCCTTTACCATGTGAAGCGCTTCCCCGTTCAGCGGTTTTTTCATGGCGATGTCGCCTATAACGGCCTTGCTTAAAATCAGTGACGGATCCATGTCAAGTTCCGCCGCTTTCTGGTCCCGGTAGGTCTTCAAACGCTCGATCCGCTTCACCACCGACGGCTTAATTTTCGGGGTTCTCTGGTGAGGATAGAGCGGCAGCTCTTCTTCCGGAGCCTCCATGGCCCCTTTGACGGCGGTGAGAAGGCCCTTTGAAAAAAGATCTGTCTGGCGGGGGCTTAAAATTTTTAATTCACGGAGAAACTCCATGTTACGGGGCTTTTTCATAGCCAGGTCGAGAATGACCGAATTGCCCAAAATCTTGAAGGGGGGGCGGTTCATCTGCGATGCCTTGAGAAGCCGGTACTGAAGGAGCTTTTCGAGAACGGCCAGGGATCTGCGGTCGAGACGCCCCGCACCTCTGACCTTCAAAAACAAGGGCTCCTCATCCGTCAATGCGGGCCTGACCCGGCTCTGGTGCTCACACTCTTCCACCACCCAGGAGAGCCGATTTTTTCCAATCAACTCCGACTTCAGCTGATCCGCAAGGGGCAGAAGATAGAGCACATCCCGGGCCCCATACTCAACCATTTCCCTGGGAAGGGGCCGCTGGGACCAATCTTTTTTCTGGAACTTCTTATCCAAACTGATGGCGAATCGGTTGGCGAGAACGCTCCCAAGCCCGGTCTCCCGGATGCCCATAAACCGGGAGGCCAATTCCGTATCAAAGAGGTTGTTGATCGTGATCTCAAAATCCCGGTAGAGGGAGCGCACATCGTAGTCGCTGCCGTGAAGAATCTTTTCCACCGATGGGTTTGCAAACATGGGCTTTAAGCAGTTCAGGTCCTTGACCTTCAGGGTATCGATCAGAACGGTGACCTCCGGTGTGGCGATCTGAATCAGACACACCATTTCCCTGAAGTGGAACATGGAGTCCGCCTCCAGATCGACCGCCACGCGCGCCTCTTTTTCAAGATCCGGAATAATTCTATCCAGCTCCTCTGTCCGATCGATCCATATGTGTTTATTTCCGGTCACGCCATCTCCCCCCTGTTAAAAAAAAAATTTCCGGGCATCAATCTATTCAACTTTTCGGCACTTTGCAAGACCATAGATATTCTTGAGTTTTTCCTTGACCCCACCGTACATTTCCCCTAAAAGATCAATTTAACTAACTTTTTTTAACCTTGAATGGACATGGTTGATTAACGATGATACAAATAACACTTCCCGACAACAGTGTAAAAGAATTTGAAGCCTCTCCCACCGGTCTTGAGGTGGCGACGACTATTTCCGAAGGGTTCTCCCGTAACTGCGTGGCCATGGAGATCAACGGCGTTCTTACGGATTTGCCGGAATCCATCAAAAAAAACGCGCGAGTGCGGTTT
>JAGVHJ010000249.1 GCA_020056645.1 Desulfobacterales bacterium | reverse complement strand
GAGAGCTTCGAAGGCTTCTTGCGCTAAAACTGGCGAACAGTCCGAGGCCTTTAGGCCTTTGTTTTCGCCAGTTCAGCAAAAAGCCAAGAAGCTCCCGAAAAAAATAGGGAACGAACAAAACGGGCGTTTCGCCATCTTTATGAATCGCTCCTGAATAGTTACATGTTCATTTCTTTATCGAAAGGTTGAACGCTTTTTCGAAAACCGACGTGATCTTTCCGGTCATCTCGGAAGCCTCCCGAAGGAGCTGGGCGATGTCCGGCCTACCCCCCTCACGGGTCTTTTTTGACCACTCCAGATAGTTCGCCGCATGGTCGTTGTTATGATTGATCCAGTGGGAAAGGAGGGTCTGAAGCTTCTCTTCGAAGCTCATGGGGCTTTCGGATGGATGGTGGTGGTGTTCCCCATGATCATGGGGATGATCGTGATCGTGATCATGGGGAGCGTCGTGGTGATGGCCATGGTGATGGTCATGATCGTGGTCATGGTCGTGATGGGTCATGGAAGTATCCTTCTTTTTAGAGTGATTATAAGGGAAACGGTTTGTCGCTCAATCCCGTGGTCTCGTCAATGCCAAGCATGATGTTCATGTTCTGAACCGCTTGTCCGGCCGCGCCTTTCACCAGGTTATCGATGGCCGAGACCAGGATCAGACGGTTCAACCGGCTGTCGATCCGAAAGCCGATATCACAGAAGTTGGTTCGGCTCACCCATGAAATATCGGGAACCTGCCTATTTTTCAAAATCCGGACAAAGGGCGAATCCTTATAATAGTCCGTGAGGCACTCCAGGATGGTTTTCTCCGGAACCGACGCCGCCAGGTCCGAATAGATGGTTGAAAGCATGCCTCGGGTGCAGGGAATCAGATGGGGGGTGAAGGTGATTTGGAGATCGGTTCCCGCTTCCATGCTCAACACCTCTTCAATCTCAGGCGTATGACGGTGTTCGGTCACTTTATAGGCTTTAAACCCCTCGTTCACCTCGCAGAAATGGGTTCCCAATGAGGCTCCCCTGCCAGCGCCGCTCACCCCCGACTTGGAGTCAGCGATGATGCTCTTGGGATCGATCAATTTTTCCCTGATCAGGGGAACAAGGGGGAGCAGAATACTGGTGGGGTAGCATCCGGGGTTTCCGATCAGCGAGGCCTCCCGGATTTGGTCTCTGTAGAGTTCGCACAACCCGTAAACCGATTCTCTGACAAGGCCGGGCGCTTTGTGCGGCTGATAAGCGGCCTCGTATCGAGAGACATCCCGGAACCGGAAATCGGCGGAGAGATCGATGATTTTGACCTTATTGGCGTAAAGATCCGGCACGATCTCCATGGGCTTCTGATGGGGAAGGGCCATGAAGACATAGTCCGCCTTCTCACATACCTTTTCCACGGAAAAGGGTTCGCACACCAAGTCGACAACCCGGTTCAGGGCTGGATAGATGTCGCTGATCGCCGTGCCCGCCTGCTGTCTTGATGTGAGGATGGAAAGGGTTGCATGGGGATGGCCCGCGATCAGCCGGATGAGCTCCACTCCCGTATATCCGGTCGCTCCGATGATTCCAACACGTATCATATCGTCTCCTTTTGTAACTATTGAGCGGCTATTCATCAAGATGGCGAAAAGCCCGTTTTGTTCGTTCCCTATTTTTTTCGGGCGCTTCTTGGCTTTTTGCTGAACTGGCTAAAACAAGGCCATACTGAATAGTTACCTCCATTTTACATTTTTCCAAGTCAGACCCAAAAAACCGGCCTTTTGTTATAATCGAAAATAGTCCGGATGAAAACGGTTTTTTCTATACCCAAGAGCGTCAGGCAAAAACGGCCCTGCAACAAATAATTTCAAGCATTTTTCATAGAAAGACGATATCATTCTAAAAATCAAATTGTTATGATCAGATTAAATTATGATGCAGTGCAATATTTTTTTCTTGACTATCCGCCGATTTGATATATATTGTTGTCCATCATAAACAAGTGCTAACCAAGGAGGCCAAAAATGTTAAACTTACTTAAAGATTTCGACCCTTCGAAAATCGCGTTAAAAATGATTGAAATGCAAAAGACCGCCATCGACAATACCTACGATTCAATGATCGCCATTCAGAGCCAGACGGAAAAATTCACGTCGTCTCTCCTGGATCAAATTCCCTATCTTCCCCAGGACAGCATGAAAGCATTTGACGAGTGGAACGCCGCCTATAAAAAAGGCCAGGATGAGTATAAAAAATCGTTTGACGATAACTACAAAAAACTTGAATCCTTTTTTACGGACATGCAGAAAAACGCCGCAAAATCAAAAAGCAAGCCGCAAGGAGCGACTGCATAACCCGCAGCCCCTCTCTTTGTTTCTTCATCCGACTCAGATGGAAAAGCCTGGTTTTCTGAAAAGAAGATCGGGCTTTTTCTTTGGGATCACGGCTGTAAAGCGAGTTTCTGGCCGACCCGGATTTTTCCATGGTTCAATTGGTTCAAGCTTCTCAGGGTTTGGACACTGACCCCTGTTTTTATGGATATGTTGATCAGCGTATCCCCCTTTTTCACGGTATAATAGGCATCTGGATGACGCGCCGTTTGCTTGACTTCCGCAACCGTGTTATCTCTCAGGGCTTTTCTGAACGCCTCTTCTTTTCCGGAAGGAATGCTGATCGAATATTGACCCGAGGGAAAATTCCGGCTGGTCAGATGGGGATTCAGCTCCTTGATCTCCCGATAGGTCACGTTCATCCGGTTGGCCACATCCGCGATATCGGCTGGTATTTTCAAATGAACCTTCACCACGTCGATGTTATAGGGAGAATAGATGCGCTCCTGGGACAAAAAATATCCGTATTTTTTCGGATTCTCCATGATGAGCTTGATGGATAAAATTCTGAAGAGATACCGTTCGGTTTCGGGAGGAAGCTTCAGCTGATAAAAACTGGAGATCTTCTGAATCTCCATCTCATTTTTCACACGCCCTTCCCCGCAATTATAAGCGGCCACCGCAAGGGTCCAGTTTCCGAAAATCCGGTGAAGATTTCTCAGATACTGGATGGCCGATACCGTCGCTTTATGAAAATCATTTCTCTCGTCGATTCCCGGCTTCTCCTCAAGGCCATGATCCTTCGCCGTCTCGGGCATGAACTGCCAGATACCGCCGGCGCCGACTCTGGATTTGATGCTGCTGTGAAAAGAGCTTTCCGCCACGGCGATATATTTCAGGTCATCGGGGAGGCCTGCCGCCGCCAGTTGTTTTTCGATATAGGGAAAGTAGCGCCCCCCCCGTTTCAGCCACATGAGCACCTGGGGCCGGTCCCAGACGATAATCGTAAACTCCCTGTCGAGCCGCTCGATGACATAGAGATCTTTCAGGGGAACCGGTTCTCCAAAAAGAGTCGCCTCCTGGGGAAGCGGATAGTCTTGAATAATAGGCAGCTGATATTGGTACGCGGGTTCTGAACAACGCCCAACAGCCATTCCAATCGCAAGCTGCATGACCACGCCAAAAAGAATGGCGCATACGAAAGAGGTGAGTGGATAAAAGAATCGTTTCATTGCCAAATCAGTTTGTTGTGACGCCATGGCGGTCTATTTGCTTTTTCTGTTTCAGAATACGGTTAAAAAATGCCCGATCGTTTCCTAAATACCGCTCCGCCAGCCGGTTGAACTCCTTCGCCTGGCTGAGGTTTCCCTTCTGAAGCCAGGCTTCGGCCAAAAAGTAACAGCTTTTTCCATTGGCGGAATGGATGGTAAGAGAGCGTTCGAGAATGTGGATCGCCTCATCATACCGGCCCTCTCTTACATAGCCTTCTCCCTGGGAGGTCAGATTCAGGGAGGCCGCCATCCGGGGATCGGGGGCCGCGTGTGTTTCTTGGGTTTCACATGGCTTAGGAGCTTTGTAACTCCTTGCCGGTGTTGGTTTCTTTACGCTTTTATGGGGTTTCCCCGGCGGGGGCGCGACGATCCGGGGTCTTTTCCCATGGGGGGCGGGTCTTCCTCTCACCGGAGCGCATCCGGACGTGAAACAGAGCGTGGCCGCCATTGAAAAGAGAATCAGCAACCGGAAGCAGCGTTTTATGTTCATTCTCTGTCATCCCTTATACTCGATGTTCAAGTTTTTGTTAATTTTCCCAACTCCGGCGTTGGAAAAAAATTTTGATCCTCAAAATACCCCATGTATTCCTGCGGTCAAATTTTTTTCCACCTTGGATTTGAACAAATTTCCTAAAAACTTGAATATCGAGTTATACGTGAACGTCGAGTTAAATCAACCCAGTGGTTCTTCAGTTGTAACTATTCAGCAGCCATTCAAGAAGATGGCGAAAAGCCCGTTTTGTTCGTTCCCTATTTTTTTTCGGGAGCTTCTTGGCTTTTTGCCACTAAAACAAGGTCATACTGAATAGTTACCTTCAGTTTAAGACATCATGGGAACAGGTTTCTGATACGATCCCAGAGCCGGTTGTTGACAGGCGCCCTGAATTCATGCGACGGACACCTGTTCTCCGGTATCTTTTCTTGTAAAAACAACTCTTCTCCGGTATCGACACAGCCGCTGTTCGCGGGGAGCCCCGAATCCCGGCAGATGGTGAGGGTTTCCACGCCTGGAGGCCGGTTGAACCCCTTTCCGGAAATGTGGTGGGGAATATGTTTCATCAACTCCCCCCAGATGGGCAGGGCCGCCTGCCCTCCCGTTGAAGAGAGGGAATCTCCATTATCGAACCCCACCCACACCAGCGCCAGAATATCCGGCGTGTAGCCGATGAACCATGCGTCCTTGGAGTGGTTGGTCGTGCCTGTCTTTCCGGCCACCGGAAAAGAGAGGCCATGGGATTTCAACGACCTGCCAGTTCCCTCCTGGATTGCCGTTTCCAGCATGGAGGTAATGATATAGGCTTTTTCAGGCGAGGTAACGGACCTGATCTTCATATGGCGTCTTTCAATAACCGATCCTGAGGCGTCCAACACTTTTCTCACAGATAGAGGACTAGGCAATACACCATCTGAGGAAAAAACGCAATAGGCGGCTGCAAGCTCCAAGGGAATGGCCTCGCACGCACCCAGAGCCAGGGACGGAACCGCTTCCATCCGGGTTGAAAAACCAAAAAGGGCGACGGTGCTTAAAATCGTATTCATACCGGTCTTCATTGTTAGATCCAGGGTCGCAAGATTGTAGGAGTAAGCAAGTGCTTCGCGCAGGGTCACCGATCCAGGAGAATCGGGGGAAAAGTTTTTTGGCCGCCACGGCTTCCCATTAACGGCATAGGCTTTTTCCCTGTTATCGAGGGTGGATGAGGGGTAAAAGGTATCAAGGGCGCTTAAAAAAACAAATGGCTTGAAGAGGCTTCCCGGCTGCCGGATTCCGGATACCGCCCGGTTGAACTGACTTTTTCCGTAGTCTCTTCCACCCACCATGGCGACGATGTCGCCGGTTCTGGGGTGCATGACGATCACCGCGCCTTGCACCGGATCATCCGGTTTTTTCCTTTTCATCCCAGAAATTCTCTTGTCTATCCGCTGAAGCCCCTTTTCCAGGGCGCTCTCCGCAGCCAGCTGCACCTGGGTGTCAAGGGTGGTGAGGATGGTCAGGCCCTCGCTCCGGAGGATTTCAGAAGGGTAGAGCTTTTCGAGCTGCTGGGCCAGATAGTCCATAAAATAGGGGGCTTTTCTGCCATATTTCAAATATCCCTGGGGCGACACCGTGGCGATCACTGCTTTTTCAAGCTCTCTTTTCGAAAGATAGCCGTTTTCGGCCATGGCGTAAAGCACCTCATCCCGCCGCTTTCTGCATCGCTCCCCATCCTTATAGGGAGAATAGATGTTGGGAGCCTTGATGAGACCCGCGATCACGGCGGCTTCATGGACGGAAAGTTCGCCGATCTCTTTCCCGAAATAAAAATAGGAGGCCTCCCCGACCCCGTTGATGGCCACGGAACCGTTTTGTCCCAGGTAGATTTCATTCAGGTAGATCTCAAGAATCTCCTCCTTGTCATAAAGCCCTTCGATGACGAGGGAGATCACCATCTCCTTGATCTTCCGGCTGAAGGTCCGCTCCGGCGACAGAAAATAGTTTTTGGCGAGTTGCTGGGTGAGGGTGGAGCCGCCCTGCCGGATCTTTCCCGAGAGAATATTGACGTAAAGGGCCCTGAGTATCCCCTTCACGTCAAGCCCGAAATGGGAGTAGAAGCCCCTATCTTCGGCCACGATCACCGCCTGCCGCACACACAAGGGAACCTGACTTAAAGAGACCAGAAGCCGCTTTTCCCGTTCCGGGCCGAAAAAAAGCCCAATCTCCTCGGGTTCGAGTTCCAGATAGGAGATCGCCGCCCCTGTGGCCGCGTGGGTCATCGATGAGATCGTGTTCTTGTCAAACACGAGGCGGAGAGGATAGCCCTCCCGGTCAAAATGGGTGAGATGGATATCCTTCAGATAAACGCGAAGCTCCCCTGGAAGCTGGGAGAACATCCCTTTTTCAGGAACCGGCTTTTCAGAAGGCCGGTATCCCAGGTTCGCAAGCTTGGTGAGAAACGCCTTCCGGTTGAGGGTTACTCCGGGGAATAGCGGGGTGACATCCGAATAGACCTGGGAGGGAACGTTCCAGCGTTTCCCGGAAAACCGGTTTTCGATCTGGAGGGTCAGGCGGAACAGCAACACGCCCCCTGAAATCAGGGAAAACAGCGCCAAAAAAAGAAAAAATTTTACAAAAAGAGTTCTTATCACAGTCGGGAAAGAAGATCATAAAAGGCCCCTGGGGTCAACGATTGAATGACAGCACTGTGATGGAGAAATAAAAAAAGGGACGATGCTCCTTCAAGAGGAGCCGGATCGTCCCTTTTTAAAAGCAAGGGAGGAAATCAAAGTGATAACGCGATTAACTATTTTTTTTCTTTCTGCTCACACAGGCAACGCCAACGAGCCCAAGCCCCAGGAGAGCCATCGTGGCGGGTTCGGGGACGGGATTGTTATTCACGACGCTGGTGGCGTTCAAAAAATGAACCTCATAAAAAGAACCACGAATGCCATTAGAAGGTTCAGACCATACCGATATCGGAATCCCCGTCTGGTTTGCGTATGCAAATTGCGGATCGGAATAATTTGATCCACCGGCGAAATTAGCATAGGTTGCCATTGTTAAATAATAAGTGCCTGCACCAAGAGAAAGCGTATAGTATGTATCCCAGGTGCCATGATCATAGGAAACGCCGTTTGACAGGGTTGACCCGACATTACCGCCATCATCCTGCTGGGCAAGACGCGCGCCTGTGGTTGCATCCCACACGGCCAATATGGGATCGAAATTCCCTTCATCCCAGCTGGACGAAAAAACAGTAACAGTCGATGCATCCGTGGTGACTGTCCAACTTAAAACATCATTATGGTAGGCAATATTACCGGAAAAATCGTAGTCCGTGGCGTATGAAGGCGCGCTCACGCATAAGAGGGCCATTAATAAAAGAACAATCAGTTTTTTATTCATAATAAATCTCTCCTTTGTTTCATTGAATGGTTATAAAATATAAAAAAAATTCCTCCACCTACGCTTTCTTTTCCTATAGCAAACGCCATGCCACCCTAACATTACCATGGGGGCCATGAGCAGAATTTTCGTGTCACTCCATCCAGAATCACCAACGATTTTCATAATTAATAAAAATTGCTAACCATCGCAATAATGATGTCACTCTGTTAACAAACGCTCCCAATATGAAACCAGATGCCCATTTTATAGGAAATAGTATACCTCTTTTTATATAATAAATGACACATTAAAGCCCAAAGGGCGTGAGCGACTCCACCCCCTCTTCGGTGACGAGGAGGGTCTGTTCGAACTGGGCCGAGAGGGAGCCATCGGCCGTCACCACGGTCCATCCATCTTTTTCCGTCCGGATCTCCCGTCCCCCCAGATTGATCATCGGTTCGATGGTGAAGACCATGCCTGGAACCAACGGGACGCCGCCCCCTTTTTTTCCATAATGAAGAATATGAGGAGACTCGTGGAATTCGAAACCGATGCCGTGGCCCACATATTCCCGGACAACCGAGCACCCTTCGCTTTCCACATAGGACTGAATGGCCCATCCGATATCGCCTGTCGTATTTCCAGGCTTCACGGCTCCAATGCCGCGCCTCAGGCTCTCGAGGCTGACAGACACGATCTTTTCCGCATCCTTGCCAGGTTGCCCGATAAAAAAGGTCTTGCTGGCGTCCGCAAAATATCCGCCGAGAATCGTTGTCACATCCACGTTGACGATATCCCCGGCGTTGAGCACCCGGGGGCCGGGAATGCCATGGCAGATCACCTCATTGACCGAGACGCAGACGCTTTTGGGAAAACGCCTGTAGTTGAGTGGGGCAGGCTTCCCACCATGGTTGACCGTAAATTCATGGACCAGCGTATTGATCTCGTCCGTGGTAATGCCTTCCCGAATAAAGTTACCGGCCGCCTCAAGGGTCTGGACCACCAGAGCGCCCGATTTCCGAATACCTTCTATGTCCTTCTCGTCCTTGATCCGGATATTATATTTTTTGTAATAGGCTTGCTTGACCGGCTGGTTTTTTTGAACCACGCCCTTTTTCAAACAGCACCGCTTATATTTCTGACCGCTTCCGCAAGGGCAGAAATCGTTTCTGCCGACTTTATCATTCATGGCGCGCTTCCTTGGAAAATCATCCGAAAGAAATTAAATTGACGATGATATAGAGACCAACGGCAGGGAAATGTCAAAAAAAATCTTCAAAAAAGATTTTATGATACTGAACTATCCCTTTTCAACACTGGGAATAATTGATATCAATTTACACTTTAGAGTCATAGGCAGGGTTCCCTTATTTAAACAAAGGAGAGAAAAAAACCGTGAAAAAAAGATCGACTCTTATCATCGCGGGAATCGTTCTGTTTCTGTTCAGTCAGCATCTAATGGCGGCCCAGACAACCCTTGTCGTCATCGCCGACGCCTCGTGGGCCATGTCAGTGCAAAAAAATGACCCAGGCCCCATGGAACTCTTGAAAAATGGAATGTCACGCCTGCTATCCTCCCTGACTGGCTCGACGACCCTTCTTGGCTTGATCATCTGCGGAAATAACGGGGAACAAGGGTGCGACGCGCCCCTCTCCGAACTGCCTCCGGCCATCCCCAATGACGCCAACAGACACCTTTATGAAGAGGCCATCAAGAACCTGACCCCCCAGGGCGAAATCTCCCTTTCAAAGGCGATGAACCAGGCCATTGCGACCGTGAGCATTACAGAAACGGAAAGATTGATCATCCTTGTGATTGGCCGCAGTGAGGAGGGGTGCTCCTTCACCCCGTGCGAGGAAATAGAAAAGGTGATACCCCCCTCCCTGCCCCTCTCCATCAACGCGATTTCAATTGATGGCGCAAGCGATACCGCCCGCTCCCAGATGCAATGCATCGCGAGAAAGGGAAAGGGGCTCTGGTTCCACGCGGCAACCCAAAACGATCTGGATATGGCCGTGAAAGCAATTTTGGCGAACGCCGCTTGCAACCTAAAGGTGAATCTCTCCCTGGCCAAAGGCGGCGGTTTTTCAGGGAACCTGAAAGCCAGCCTCTTTCGCCCGAATGAAACCACTCCCTATCAGGAGTATTCGGGGCATCCGGCCTTTTTCTCGGTCCCGCCAGGCTCCTACAAACTTCTCCTTGAATGCGCCGGCGACCAGTTGAACGCGGTCAAGGAAATGAGCGGCGTCGTTGTTCCTGAAGGGGGGCAGAAAACCATTGATGTCGACCTGGACCTGGGAATGGTGGATATGTCCGTAACCCTCTGCGGCAACCGGGAGACGCCCGAAAAGATCGTGACCCATATTTTCCGGTCCGGCGATACAGGCAAAGAGGTGGGGAAGAGCGAGAGAGTCCCCTTAACCTACTACCTGCCCCCCGGTCTCTATGATTTTCAGATGGAGATCGACCATCACGGGTATAAAGAGAGCATCCGGTCGGAAGGAATCTCCGTCACTGCCGGAAAAAGGACATACCGGACACTCTCTCTCAACCTGGGCGAGCTTGCCTTGACCGCCTATGAAAACCAGGATAGCCTTTATAAAGGAGCCGCGAAAATCACCCTCTACCCATCGGGTGCGACGAGCGATCCGGTTCTCTCGACCAACGCCTACCCAAAATCCCTCTACCTGCCCCAGGGGAACTATGACCTTCTGTTTGAGATCGACACTCAGTCCAGCCGAGGGGGAATCTGGAAAAAGGGCATCTCCGTCCTATCGGGTGAGAAAACCAGTGAATTCATCACCCTCTCCCTGGGAGAACTGAAATGCGCCATCCATGCGGTATCGTCGGAAGAGGCCTCTCCCCTGGTGAAATCACGTATTTTCCATTCTGGAACGGAAGGCGCGCCTGTGCATGAAACCGACCAGAATCCATTCACCATCCTCTTGCCAGCTGGGAGGTACGACATCCTGACCGAGTATAAAGGAGTCGTGGAAACCACATCGGCCACTGAAAAAGAGATTCTCATCATGCCTGGACAGACCGTTGAAAAACGGATCGACCTGGGCCTTAAGAAGTTTGACGTCTCCTTCTATTCGGAAGAGAACCTCGATATTTCGGAATTTGTGTCAACCACTCTCTATAAAAAAGGGGCCTTGGACCGCCCCTTGACCGTCATCGAAAGCGGCCCCGTAACCATGGTGCTTCCCATGGGGGAGTATGACCTGAAATTTGATCTATCCATGGCAGACAAAAAAAAGGTGTTCTGGCGAAAAAACGTGGCCATCACCGACGAACCGATCCAGAGCTTCAGCGTTTCATTTCCGGGATTTTAAAACTCGATCTTCAAGTTTTTAGGAAATTTGTTCAAATCCAAGGCGGAAAAAAATTTTGACCGCAGGAATACATTGAAGTATTTCGAGGATTAAAATTTGATCCTGACGCAGAAATCGGGAAAAAAGAGGGTTTTCGTTCAGGCACTAGTTACATTAAATTAATATTTTAAAGCATCCGAATTTACCCTCCGGGGGCCAGATTTTAAAAATCTGGACAAATGGGTTTTGGTTCCTGGTTACGAGGCAGAGCCTCGTAACGAGAAGCGACCCCACTCTCTTTTATTTTGCAATTATCTTCTCGGATATGAACATCGCGCCATTTTCAGGATTGCCCTTGATAAAGCAACCCATGTGTGTATATTCTTTCGCTTCAAATTTTTCCAAGGAACGATCCCCCATCGCAAGGATAGAGACGAAACAGTGACAGAAGAAAAAAACCCGAAAAAACCCGAAAAATCCGATGGAATCACGATCATCTCGACCCACATCAACACCGATTTTGACGGCATCGCCTCCATGCTTGCGGCCCAGAAACTCTATCCCGGAGCTCTGGTGGTCTTTCCGGGATCACAGGGAAATAATCTCAAGAATTTCTTCATCAATTCCATGGCCTATCTCTTCAACATGGCCGATCTCGACGCAATCGATGTCGCCCATGTGACGCGCCTCGTGCTGGTGGATACCCGGCAGGGAAACCGCATCGGCCCTCTCTCCGATATCGTCGATCACCACCCCGTCGAAATCCATGTTTACGATCACCATCCGCCAAACCCTGGCGATATCAGGGCCGACCTCGAAATTTTTGAACCCACCGGCGCGACCACGACCATCATGACAGGGCTCCTGAAGGAAAAGAACGTTCCGATTTCTCCGGACGAGGCGACTATCCTTTGCCTAGGGATTTACGAAGACACCGGCTCCTTCACCTTCTCTTCCACCACGGCAAAAGATTTCACCATGGCCGCCTTTCTCGTTTCAAAAGGGGCCTCCATCAACACCATCGCAAGCATGATCTCCAAGGAGATGAATCCTCAGCAAGTGGCCCTGCTCAACGATCTGATCCAGGGCGCGGTCACTCACAAGGTGAACGGTATCGATATCGTGGTCACCGTGGTCTCCACCGACACCTATATCCCGGACCTCGCCATGCTGGTTCAGAAAATGGTCCGGATGGAAAATATCGATGTGATTTTCGCCCTCGCCCGCATGGGCAACAAGGTCTACATCGTTTCCCGGAGCAACATTTCCGACGTGGATGTGGGAGCCATCGTCATCCCCCTTGGCGGCGGAGGCCATCCTTACGCCGCATCGGCCACCATCCGGGACAAAACGCTTACCCAGACCGAAGAAGCCCTTCTTTCATCCATCGAAGATCGGGTTCGGCCCCGGAGAAAGGCGAAAGACCTGATGTCGTCGCCTGCCATCTTTGCAAGCCCAGACATATCATGCGAGGAGGCCAGGGCGATTCTCACCCGATACAGTCTGAACGCCCTCCTGATTATTGAAAAAAACGGCGACCGGGATGTTCCCCTGGGATTTATCACCCGGCAAGTGATCGAGAAGGCTATTTACCATGAACTCGGGACGATTCCAGTCAAGGAATACATGACCACGGAAATTCTCTCTTCGGAACCCGATTCGGATATTTTCGAAATTCAGGACAAAATTATCGACAACAAGCAGAGGATTCTCCCTATCATGAGCGGAGATAGGGTGGTTGGGGTCGTAACCCGGACCGATCTTCTCAACACCCTCTACAGAAACCTCAAGAACAGCTCCAGGGAAGAGTCCAGAAAGCCTGGGGAGGGAGTGATTCCCCGCAGG
>JAGVHJ010000421.1 GCA_020056645.1 Desulfobacterales bacterium | reverse complement strand
GGATAAAATGCTGTGTCATGAGCGGTATGATGACGCAGGGATACTCAGAACCCTGGGACTTGTGAACGGAAATGGCGTATGCCAGCATCAACTCATCCAGGTCCGCGAACTCATACCCAACGATCCGTTCATCAAACCGCACAGAAACACTTTGCTCATCCATATCAATCTTTACAATTTTTCCAATATCTCCGTTAAACACCTCTTTGTCATAGTTGTTCCGAATCTGCATCACCTTATCGTTCACCCGGTAGGTGCGGTTTCCCCGATCAAAACCCAGGCCATTTGGATTCAGGGCGTTCTGGAGGGCGGAATTGAGATTTCCCGCACCCACGGCCCCACGGTGCATGGGGGTCAAGACCTGGATCGCTTCCACCGGATCGAACCCGAACCGTTTCGGAATCCGTCGGGTAACCAGTTCAATAATGGTTGCAAGAACCTCTTCGGGCTCCTCTTTCTGAATAAAGTAGCAATCGCTCTCCCTATCGTCCGCACTGAAATAGGGGATAATCCCCTGATTGATCTCGTGGGCCGCGCGGATAATTCGGCTGGCTTGGGCCTGCCTGAAAATCCGATCCAGAATCGCCACGGGAATCTGACCGGAATCGATCATATCCTTCAACACATTCCCTGCCCCCACCGACGGAAGCTGATTCACGTCCCCCACAAATATCACCGTGGCTTTCATGGGCACCGCCTTGAGTAGATGGTGCATGAGGATCGTGTCGATCATGGAGGCCTCATCCACAATCAACAAATCGCACGATAGCGGATTGTGATCGTTTTTCTGAAACCCGGCCTGCTTCACGCTATATTCCAAGAGCCGATGAATGGTCTTGGCTTCAAAACCCGTTGTTTCACCCATCCTTTTTGCGGCTCTTCCGGTGGGAGCGCAAAGAAGAATATCCACATGCAGCCTTGAATAGATCTTAAGGATGGCGTTGATGATGGTTGTCTTGCCTGTTCCCGGTCCGCCGGTTATCAGCAGAAGTTTCCTCTCCAAGGCCAGTTTGACCGCATCGACCTGTTTCTCATCCAGGTCGATGGAGAGTTGCCCCTTGACCCAAGAGACCGCCTTCTCCACATCGATGTCACGGATCGCCTTTCTTCCTGTTAAAAGAGCCCTCAACCTTCCGGCAAGGTGGCTTTCACACAGATGGTATTTGGAAAGATATACCGCCTTACCATTCTCCCGGAACTCCTCCAGATCGGCATTCATGTCTTCAATAACAATTTTTCTATCAGCTGAAAGAAAGGCAACGGCGGTTGTCACGATCTCTCTTGCCACCGAGAGCATCTCTCCGGACTTTTCGATGAGGAACTCATAGGGATAATAGACATGGCCTTCATCGGCCAGCTGATGAAGCACATAGAGTACTCCCGCCTGTGCTCGTTCCGGAGAATCACGGGAGACGCCCAAGCTTTCAGCGATCTTATCGGCGGTGATAAAACCGATACCAAAAATATCGGTGGCCAGCCGATATGGATTTTCCTGGACCAGCCGGATGGAGTCGTTCCCATACTGTTTAAAAATCTTAACCGCATACCCGGTCGAGACCCCATGACCTTGTAGAAAGAGCATCACCTCCCGTATCTCCTTCTGCTCTTCCCAGGCGGCCCGAATCATGTGGACGCGCTTCCGGCCAACGCCCTCCACTTCCGATAACCTATAACAATCGGCCTCGATGATCTGAAGGGTCTCTTTCCCAAAATGACGGACAATGCGCTTGGCCATACCCGGACCGATTCCCTTGACCAGGCCCGATCCTAGATATTTTTCAATTCCATAAACCGTTGCCGGAACCGTTGTTTGATATTGAACGATCTGGAATTGTTCGCCATAGCGGGGATGGTTGAGCCACTCCCCTTTCATTGCCAAGGTCTCCCCCGGCGAGGCCGATATCAGATTCCCCACCACCGTGACCAGATCCCGGTTGCCAAAGACCTTGACACGGGCGATGGTATAGCCGTTTTCTTCATTCTTGTAAGTGATTCGTTCGATCTGACCCTGAAGCTCAGCGATCATTTCCAGCTCCGGTTTTTCGGGGTAAGCGTTTCTCAGATCGTAACTATTCAGCACCAGTTCATCAAGATGGCAAAAAGCCCGTTTTGTTCGTTCCGCACTTTTTACGGCTCAAGAAAGGCCATAGCTGAATAGTTACTTCAGATTTTTTTATTTTGTTCAATCCAGGCGATCACACCCGCCATGCAGCTCTCTATCAGATCCCTGCAGGAGCGGTAATGATTGACCGATTTTCCATAGGGGTCTGGCACATCGATCAACCGTTTTTCCAAACCAAACTCCCTTAAAAGATGGATCTCTTTTTTGGCGGATCTGTAAAACAGTTCTATATGGCGAAGATGATTCTTCTCCATGACCAGAATCAGATCGGAGGATCTGATATGGTCATGATTTAAAAATTTGGCCCGGTGGCGGGCAAGGTCTATCCCCTGCTCCGCCATAACCAACACAGCCTCATCCGTGGCGAGGTTTCCATCCATGGCGGCGACCCCCGCCGAATCCACGGTCACCCGCCCTTCTAAACGGGAAGGCAAACGGGTTTCAAGAAACGCCTTGGCCATCGCACTTCTAATGATATTGCCTGTGCAAACGAATAGAACCCGCACAGCCTCTTTTTCCAAACCGTTATGGGTCGCCATGAACCGTCCGATCACTCGATGGCCCGGCCAGCATCGAAACCCTGATGCACCGCGTCAAAGGCCAGGGCGACCCGTTTGGCGTCCCCAACCACTGAACAAGGAATTTTCCGTTTTAGAACCTCTTCCTGAAGCGGGTTGTAAGACCTGGAGCCTGCCGCAAGCACAACCGTATCCGCCGGAATTTCCTTTACCGCGCCGTTCATTTCCACCCGAACCCCGCTCTCCGTTATTTCAAGAGCCTTGGTCTGGGTATTGATTTCAACTCCCACACGGGAAAGCTCCTGCATCATGCCCCAGCGGGTCGATTTCCCAATATCTTTCCCCACCGTATCAAGCATTTCAACCATGATGACCTGCTTTGTTCCCTTGATGCACAAGGTGTACAAATCTTCCAGAGGTTCCGCCTGATTGACCATGAGAAACTTCAAGGTTTCACCGGAAATCGTTCCCTTTTCCGCAAGAAAGAGGGCGGTTTCCACTCCCACTGCTCCACCGCCGATAATGACCACCCGTTTCCCGGTGTAGGCCTTTTTTTCTAGAAGATCCCAGGCCTGAACCACATTCGGAAGCTCCCGGCCTTTAATAGGGGGAAATAGGGGGATGGCCCCTGTGGCCAGAATGACATGGTCGGGCTTATGGGATTCGATGAGTGGCCCATCGGCTTTTATCCCCAGCTTGACGGTGATATTTTGGGTGTCGATCTGAGCGGCCAGGTTTTTAGCCAGTTCAACAAACTCTTCCCGTCCCGGAGGCGCCGCCGCCAGATAGAGCTGCCCCCCAAGAACGCTCCGTTCTTCCAAGAGCGTCACCTCGTGTCCTTTTTCGCAAGCCGCCAGAGCGGCGCTCATACCCGCCGGGCCGCCACCAACAACTAATACCTTTTTGGGCGAGCTGGTTTTTTCGATTCTTTTGGTGCTTTCATAACCGGCCTTGGGATTACACATGCAGGCCACCGGCTTTAATTGAAAAAGGTGATCAAAACAGCCCTGAGCGCAGGCGATGCAATGCATGATCTCCTTTTCCCGTCCGGTACGCATCTTCTCAGGGAAATAGGGGTCCGCGATCAATCCCCTTCCAATGGCGACCATATCGCACACGCCATCTTCGATCATCCGCCGTGCGGTATCGGGAGTGTTAATCCGATGACTGGCGATCACCGGAACATCCACCATCTCTTTGATGCCACGGGAAAGATAGGCGAATGCTCCCCTTGGAACCGAGGTCACAATCTGGGGAACCCTGGCCTCGTGCCACCCCACATTGATACAGAGGGCGTCCACCGTCCCCTCCGCCACAAACTTCTTCGAAAATTCCCTCAGTTCCCCCCGTCCCTGGCCTCCGCTCATGAAATCGTTGCCATTCATTCTGACGATGATGGGAAAATGGGCGCCAACACTCTTCCGAATGGCCTGAAACAGTTCTAACGCAAACCGTACCCGGTTTTCAGGCGTTCCACCATACATGTCGGTTCGGTGGTTTGTGAGGGGAGATAAAAATTCACTGATCAGATATCCGGTACCCGCGAGAATTTCCACCGCGTCAAAACCGGCCGCCTTCACCCGGCCCGCCGCTTCCGCGAACGATTTGACGATTTGCTTGATCTCATCCACGGTCAAGGCCTTTGGTTCTTCACGTGTCAATCTGGAGGCGATGGCTGAGGGCGCCACAGGTTGACGGCCGCCAATAAAAAAGGAGTAGTTGTATCTTCCCGAATGATTGAGCTGAATCACCGCTCCGGCCCCATTCTCCTTGATTGCCTTCGCGAGTTTCGTTAGGCCGGGAATATACTCATCCCGGTGGGCTCCGATATTGAGGACGCTGCCCGACATATCATCCGGAGTGGCGTAACCCGCGCAGATCATTCCCGCCCCCCCCCTGCCCCGCTCTCTGTAAAACTCAACCAGGGTATCGGTCACAAAATAGTTATTGGCCATTCCCAAATGCATGGCCGGCATGTAAATTCTATTCGCCGATTCATATCGATTGATTTTTATTGGCTCAAATACCGGGTCTCTCATTGTTCCCCTCCTGGATTAAAAAGTGTGATCGCTTTGGTCTTCCGAATATCTTCATTTTCAGATTTAACACAAAATTGTTTCGTACACAAACTAAATGAGACTCTCTGTTTAACAAAATATCTCAAGACTCACCCCAGAAGAGACTCCCGTTTTCTAAACACAAGAGAACACCACCCTCTTTCAGAAGCCGCTTCCACCCCCTCAAAGCCATGAGAAAAAAATTGCTTGTATAGAAGAGGGGCCTCCTCTTTCCGGAACCCAGATACAATCACAAAAGCCCCAGGAAAAGAGACCCTATGAATCTCCGGGCACACGGTATGGAGCGTTGGAAAACGAAGGTTCGCCATCACCAGAGAAAATGGGCCCGCTATTTCTTCCAGAGCTTTATCCGACACGCCTATTTGATTGGCCAGACCATTGATCTCCGCATTTTTTCTCGCCTCGCTGCGAGCGCTCTCATCATAATCGGTCGCTTCGACTCTTGCGAGCCCCATTTTGATCGCAACCAGGGAAAGAATTCCCGAACCGGTTCCGATATCGAGCCCATCAGCCCCCTGGAGAAAAGGATAACGGGACATCACGCCGTCGATTCCCCGGACACAGAGAGATGTGGTGGGATGCCTACCATTTCCGAAAGAGACGCCATTCACCAGAGTTAAAACAACATCTCGCCCATTTCCGTTGAATCCAGCCCCTTCAGGCTTAAGCACCACACGGGACGATATCCGGACCGGACGGTTAAAGGAGCGCTCGATAAAGGTGCATCCATATTTCGACGTATACTCCAGTTCCCCCAAGTCAACCAGTTGGCGAATCTCTTGCCTGACAAGTCTCCGGTCCCCCCCATGCTTTTCCAACAAGAGGGATTCCAAAGCCCTTGGTGTCAGATGGGTCTCCGATTCATTCACCACCTGAAGAAGCTCGCTCGTCCAATAATCGTTCTTTATAATCATCCGTAGACAGCCTACTCCTCAGAAGCCTTTTTCTGCTCCGTTTCGAGGAGATTCTTATACCAGCAGGCGAATTCGAACATCCCCAAGCACTTTTCATCTTCATTGATAATGCCAAGACACATATCAAATGCGCCCCGTGCAAAATCATTGCTATAATCCTCAGATTTTAGGTTTTGCAAAAACTCCCTGATCAACGCCTGAGTCGTTTTTTGGGACTTGTTTTCCCTCAGGTTGATAGGATCTTTGGGCTCTTCAAAGGGGTCCCACTTGTCGTATCCAATTCTACAAATTCGCTCCTGGCCTCTTTTTCCCATGGAATCGAAAACCGCCTTTTTACGATTTTCCACCTCCTCTGGAGAGAGCTTCTCTTTTTTCATTTTATATCCCGTCTGTTCCGGATTGTTCCCCACCTGTCACCCCCAAAAACTCCTCATTAAAATCCGTTATCAAGGCCATGGATAGAGGCATCAAGACCTCTGGAATCTTCAAAAACCTCGATTTTACATGAATAGCCAGCTCCAACGAATAGTGATACAACTGGCCATGAATTTTATCCATATTGACCGTTGGATACCGGTCCCCTTTTTCAAAGGCGGATTTACCGCAGATATGACTTGCTCCGGCAGTGGATGTTGGAATGCCATAGAGCCTACAGGTAATCGGGCGGTTGTCGTACAAATCACACTCATTATCATCGTTCAAGAGGGGGCACATGATCCGTTCCATCGCCATATCACCCAATATAGACAACTCCTCCCGGCCATGCTTTAATTGTTGATAGGCGCTTTTTTTCAATTTATGAATCTGCCGGTCAGCACGCGCCGCCCGTTCCATTATCTTACTTTTGAGATCGCCACTCGCAATCTTCTTAAAACAGGTATTAATATACACGGCCTCCACAAGACTCAAATCAAACAAAGCATAACAGCAATCATCACACCCCGGCTTACAGGTAACACAATGACCAAACTCACTTCTCACCTTGTTAAATATTCCATCCACCACACCCACATAGACCTCATATTTATCCAAGACAGGCTTAAAATCGATACTCACGCTTACAACCTCCTTTAAAGGGCCAAGTAATGTTTCACGTGAAACACTACTTACCGATACAAAACTGATTAAAAATCATATCAAAAATATCAACAGGGGTGTTCTCCCCGGTAATTTCATCTATCTTATCAAGGGCTGCCTGAAGGTCAATGGCTATCAATTCTATTGGATGGATTTGCATGAGATTGTTTTTCGCTTCCAGGAGCCGCTCCTCGATAAACCGGAGCCCCGTCTGTTGCCGGAGATTGGGGACGATTGGGTGGATGGATTCAGTCGATTCTGGATGCACCGCTCTCAGAATCGCTTCTTTAAGCGTGGAGATACCTTGACCATATTTGGCTGAAACAAAAACCGTGTCGAGGATATGGTTAAAAGAGCGGGTATCTGGAGGGTGATGGGGAACCATGAGATCCATTTTATTAAAAACCAGAATGATGTTATTTTGACACAGATCGTCATGGATCTGCGTTTCCATTGAACCAATCTCTTTAGACGCATCAAACACAAGCAGAATGACATCGGTTTCCTTCAGGTGGCTCCTTGCCCTGGCGATTCCGATGATTTCCACAGGATCCTGGGTTTCATGAAGGCCCGCTGTATCGCTGATCACCATGGGGATTCCGTTCAACATAAAGGAATCTTCAACAATGTCCCGTGTGGTGCCTGGAATGGGAGTCACGATGGATCGTTCTTTTTGGATCAGGCAATTCAAGAGACTTGATTTGCCAACGTTGGGCGGGCCTGCGATCCCAATTTTAACGCCCTCTTTCAAATACCGGTTAGCATGATAACTGTTGATGAGAGCGTTTAGATCGGTTTCTATAATGGCCTCCATTCGCTCGATGAGGGAACCTGCCGGTGGAACGGGTATCTCTTCATCGGGGAAATCGATACTGGCGTTTATTAAGGAGAGAAGTTCGAGAAGCTCCCTCTTGATTCGTTCAAGCGTGAGACCTAGGCCGCCTTTGAGAAGAGAGGAGGATAAAGAGGCGGATATCCGTGTTTTGGCCTGGAGCAGATCGATGATCGATTCGGCTTGGATCAGATCTATGCGCCCATTTAAAAAAGCCCTCTTTGTAAATTCTCCGGGTTCAGCCAGGGAGACGCCAAGGGATAGAATGATTTCAAGAATTGTATGAAGAACGACGGCGCTCCCATGGAGCTGAATTTCGGCAACGTCTTCACAGGTGTACGAACGGGGCGAGCGCATGACGAATAGAACCGCTTCGTCTATAAAGGTCAGATGAACGGGGTCGATGATAAACCCCACATAGATTTTTCGGTGTTCGAGTTCAGGAAATCCGGTTGCAGTGGTGCTTTTGGTCCTGAAAATAGCCTGGACGGTTTTTAAGGTCAGGGGGCCCGATATCCGAATGATACCGATCCCCCCGGTTCCGAATGGTGTGGCGATGGCGGCTATTGTTGATGGTTCGTTAATATTCATTTTATTGATCAACCAATGGCCGTTCTAAGAAAGGGCTATTTAGCTTCCGGTGTATCGTATTTGGTGTTTTTCCTGAATTTCCGCTTTTTTGGAAAAATAACAAGACGTCGATAGTATCCTTCACCGATACTTCTAGTCTTGACCGTATGATCGTCTTTCAGAGCGAGATGAACGATGCGACGGTCGTGAGCGGTCATCTGGCTGATTGTAGAGGGTTTCCCGGTTTTTTTTGCTTTTTCAGCCAGTCGAAGCGCCAGACTTTCGAGACTTGCTTGTCGCGATTCGAGATATCCTTCCACATCGATCTGGATTCGGACGCGATCATCACTTTTTTTGTTGACGATCTTGTCCACCAGATACTGCATGGCATCTAAGGTTTGCCCTCTTTTACCGATGAGAAGGGCGGAGTTTCCCCCTTCGATTCGATAGATCAATCGACCGTTGCTGTTTTTTACGATAACCGAGGCGTTATCGGTAATGGAATCCAATATTTTTTGAAGCATCTCTTTTCCGATATTGATAACAGCTTCGGGAATAACAACCGGTTCGCTATCCTCTTCTTCAAAGAGTTCCTCCTCCCCTTCGATTTCAAGGTCCGCATCCGAGTCGGAATCGAGTTCCTGTTCCTGGATGGGTAGGGTTTTGGATTTGGGTGTTGAGCTGGCAAGAGTAGAGGATTCTTCAACGATATCATTGAAAGCTTCATCTACAAGGGATTTGATCCCTTCTGACGGGGCGGTTTTTGAAGGGGCTGATTTTGAATGATCCTCTTTGGATTTTTTAATCGGCTGGGAGGTTTCAATCACTCGGATTTTAGCTTTTTTAGCACCTATTAAACCGAAAATACCAGTTGAACCTGAAGATACAATGTCAAATTTAAGGGTCTCTTTCTTACAGTTCAGTTGCTTACAGGCGTTTTTTACCGCTTCGTCGATGTTCTTGCCTTCAAATTCGATTTGAGGCATTTTCAATTCCTCCATGATTAGATTAATTGTTATTTCGGGTTATGTAATATTGTTGGGAAATGGAAAGAATATTGTTTATAAGCCAGTACAATACAAGCCCCGATGAAAAATTGATAAAAATGACTGTCATAAATATGGGCATCATCATCATCATTTTCGCCTGAGTAGGGTCACCGGCCGGCGGAGACATTTTTTGCTGGATAAACATGCTGGCTCCCATGATCAGGGTTAAAACCGGAATGCCTGTGGGAGGTTGTAAAAAGGGAATAGAAAAAGCAAACTCAAAGAGTCGGTCCGGCGCCGAGAGATCGGTGATCCATCCAAAGAAGGAGGCATGTCTCAGCTCAATAGCTGAGTATAACATCTGGTATAACGCAAAAAATATCGGCATCTGGACAATCATGGGCAGACATCCCCCCAGAGGGTTCACCTTGTATGTCTTATACAACGCCATGATTTCCTGGTTTTTTTTCTGGGGATCGTTTTTATATTTTTCGTTGATCTGGGCCATCAACGGCTGCAATTTTTTCATATCGTTCATGGATTTGTAAGCCTTGGTTCCAAGGGGCCAGAAGATAATTTTAACCAGTATGGTGAGAAAAATAATTGCAAGACCGTAGTTGGGGATAAAATCATAAAACATATTCATGATCCAGAGGCACGGTTTAGCCAAAATATCGAAAAAGCCAAAGTGAACCGCCTTCTCAAGCTGATGTCCCGTGCTTTTAAGAATTCTTAAACTCTTGGGTCCGATATAGAGATCATATGAAAACGTTTTCTGGTTTCCAGATTGAAGATTTCCAAGGGTCTGAACCATAGTGGATTCAATGATATGGGCTGGTTTGGAAACAGCACCATCCGATGATACGAGGTTGAAGGGGGTCATATGGAGGTGCATCTTGGCATCCTGTTTTTCTCCAGGGATGACGCTTGACATGAAGTATCGGTTCTGTAGGGCGATCCATTGAATTTGACCCGAGTAGACATTTTTGTCTTTAATTTTTTTCGTCTTGATCTCCTCGAGGGTGTTATCTATCAATGCGGAGGGCCCCTCAAAGCCATAACTGCCGCTTTCTGGAAAAATGTCGGTCAGGGTCAGGGCAGCGCTATCATCTATGGAAGCCCCCGAGTTGTTGACGATGGTTATGGTGAGGTTGAAAAGATAACTCTCCTTGGAAAAAGTGAATTTTTTAATGATGCTGACACCGAGGGGAGAGGTATGGGTGAAGGTGATCGATTCGGTGGATTTTTCGAGGGTGATCTGATCCTTGTCGATATCGGCCTTAAAATAGGCGTTCCTCAATCCAGGCATCGTGTTGTTTAACAGGTCGAAGCTCAAGGTGCCTTGCGCGACATCCTGGGGGATCATCTCTTTTTTAATCGCCTCTTTTTTGTTTTCGTAATAGTCGTTCAGGGT
>JAGVHJ010000157.1 GCA_020056645.1 Desulfobacterales bacterium | reverse complement strand
CATGATCTGCCGCACTAGATCCCTGGCCCTTCCAGCGGCTTTCAATACCTCTCCGAGATGGGCGTTTAATTTCGGCTTCCCTTCGGTGTCAAGCTGGGATAGTTCGGTATATCCGATGATGGCGCTGAGAATATTGTTGAAGTCGTGGGCGATGCCTCCGGCAAGCGTTCCAATGGCCTTCAACTTCTGGGCGTGCAAAAGCTGGGTTTCCAGATCTTTCACCCGGGTGATATCCCTGGCGTTGATGACAACGCCCGAAACCTCCTCATCCGTATTGACATACGGGTAGTACCCCACATCCATGTATCGCCTGACGTTTTCCGGAAACAGAAACCACTCTTGAAAATGGTTCTCCTCCCCTTTTAAACACGCGTGAAGGTAAGGCTTCATCTGTTCGTCGAAGAAGCCCTCTCCCATAATTTCCGAAAGAGGCCTCCCCAGAACATCGGCTCGTTTTTTTTGAAACGATTCCAGAAATGCGTCATTCACGGCATGAATCATCACCTCTTTATCAACCAGAACGATCAGGTCGCCCGAGGTAGAGACAATCCGTTCATATTTCCGCAATTCATCTTCGGCCCGTCTTCTTTCCGTGATCTCCAGATGGAGCTCGTCGTTTTTGCCAGCCAGATCGGTCATTTTCTGTCTGATGGCGTCTCGCATCTTTAGAAAGCTGCTTGCGAGCCGTCCCGACTCGTCAGAACCATTTAAGGGGATATCGGTATCCAGGTTTCCTTCGGCCATTTCCTTTGCCGATCGGGTCAACTTCTGGATCGGCTTGACGATTTTAACGCCGTAGAAGGCGACGAACACGATCACGGAGAATCCAATGAGAGACAACACGATCGTCAGCGTATAGGCTGATTTGAGATTTAAAACGACCCCCTCCCTCATCCGGGTGATATCCTGAATAATATCCTGGTCTGTGGTTGACATGAGCGTCGTGACCTGGGTCTGGACCTCATTGAGTTCGTGAAGGGTTTTCTCAAGGATGCCGAGGGTCGCGTAGAGGGTTGAAATAGCGGATCTATATTGGGAAAACCGGAGGATCATCTCTCTTCCAATAACGGCGATTCTTTCATCGGCCGTCTCCGTAATGGGAGAGATGGCCTTTTCAAATTCGCCAACCGTTCGGATGATATCCGATTCGTTATCCGCCGCATCCAGGCCCTGGTAAGAATAATCGAGCCTGGCCTCAAGGAGAAAGATTTTGATGCGTAAGAGAAGCGTGATCATGTCGGGAATCAAGGCGGATATCTGTTTGCTGAAGGAGAGGGCGTTTCCGTCGCTTTTCCCATCAGCGCTAAGGAGCTGCGGTGTAAGGGTATTTTCGAGTGTTGAAACCGAGTGATTCAGCATGCTTTCCGTTATTTCAATCGTTTTGATCTGCTTTTCAACTGTTAGACACTCTTCGATAATTTTTTTCCCCGTGTCGGAAAAGAGGGTTATCGATGCAAAAACCTCTTTCTGGTCCGGGTTGGCGTAGCGCACACACTCGTCCAGGGAGCCTGAAAGGATCGTCGAAAAGGTATTTACGTTTTCCGGATGGACCGTGACCATCCCCACGAGGAAGTGGATGTCGCTCAATGTGCCGCTCAATTTTTTGCTGAGATTGGCGCTTCTTAAAACCTGGGGCATCTCCCCATCGACAATGGAGATCACTTTCCCCTGAATTTGTTTGAACAGAAGAAGATGGGTGAGGATAACGCTTCCAAGGGTGGATAAAATGATGATATTCAAAATGATCAGCTTGGTGGAGATGCTGTTTTTTTTAAATAGCGGGGCGTTCATGGAAGGGGGGCCTCTTTCTCTTCCGATAAAGTGAATATTCCGGGCGCCAGACCGGAATTGGGCCAATATTTCACAATCTCAAGCCTGATGCCTGTCGCCCGGTTTTTTCTGATATCGATCAGGGAGGGAATATAAAACCCTTCATAGGGTTTGTACCGGGAAAGGATTACCTGATATAGGGCCCGTGACTTCTTATCGTACCGGGTGATGCTCTGAAGGTTCTCTCCGGATGAGAGCATCAGGGCGCTCCAAACGCTCTTTTTTTTCACCAGATCAATGCGCATGTTGCCATTGGGCAGCTCGGTCACCGCCGCCCGTTCGTAATTTCCGAACCAGGGCCGCCCGGTGAGCAGGCCGATGAGCTCCTCCGGGAGCATGGGAACCGAGAGAATTTTTTCAAGGGTCTTCGGATCTTTTTTCTTGTGAATAAAGGCGTGATCTCCTTGATGGCTCATGAGATAGATGGATCGGCCGTCACAGGCGAAGGTTTCAATGACCCGTCCGGAGACATCCATCACAGAAAACCGGAGCCGGTCCGGATAAACGCCCGCAAAGGCGATACGCAAAGAGAGCTTCCGGTGAGACTCCTCAATGGTCACCCGGCCCAATCCTTTAAAGGTATTCATGGATTCGTTGCCCGCGCCCAACCGTGACATCAACGCCATGCCTCTCATCTCGGCCGGGCTCATCCTCCCCTCTTGCAAGGAGGGCTTTTTTTGCATTGTTCCGCATGCGGGCAGGAAAAGGAACATCAGAAGCAGGAGGAAAAGCGTTGAAAGGGGCGTCCGATCGGTCATGATTCACCGTTCCTGTCTATTTTGAATGTGAAGGGGAGGGTATCTGTTTGATTTTAAGCTGGAGGGACCGAGGGTCCTTGTGCTTGAATTTTATGGCTTTTTTGTATGATTTTATGGCTTTATCCGGTTTGTTGACCTTTAAATAGGCGTCTCCCATATGTTCCAGGATTAAGGGATCTTCCGGAACCAGCTCGATGGCTTTTTCAAGAAAGGAGACGGCTTTGTCGAAAAGCTTCTTTTTAT
>JAGVHJ010000534.1 GCA_020056645.1 Desulfobacterales bacterium | reverse complement strand
GTCAGGCTTAAATTTTAATCCTCGAAATACGTCTATGTATTCCCGCGGTTAAAATTTTCGCCTTCCTTGAACTCGAAAAAAAATCTTGGTTTTCGTTCGGGCACTAGTTACAATGGAATTAAATCGTGCGTCCCGATGAACGCGCCTCATCCACTCTGGGCCGGGACTATGGCACAAACCCCATGGGAAGTCAAAACGAAACGAAATAATTTGTCGCCGGTTATATGAAGTAATTCGTTCTTTTTATATAAAAAACTTATTGAAATCGAATTATTTGCTTGATGTTTGTTCTTTTATCGAGTATTTCAAATTGACTTTTCGTAGCGTTTAGGAGTATGAGGGTTCAAGAAAACCGCCTGAATCGTTTAGTCTATCACGCCCCTATCATATAAAGGAGAAAACCGATGAAACCAACCGTGACCGTAACCGATCTTTTAAAAATGAAACAGGGAAAAGAAAAAATCGTATCTCTCACCGCCTATGATTATCCCTTCGCCAAGATGGTCGATGAGGCGGGCGTACACATCATTCTCGTGGGAGACTCCCTGGGAATGGTTGTTCAGGGAAAGTCGAGCACCATTCCCGTCACCATGGATGAGATGATCTATCATACCCGGCTGGTGAGCGCGGCCGCCCGTTATGCCCTGGTCGTGGGCGACATGCCCTTTATGTCCTACCAGGCAAGCCTATCGGACGCGGTTATCAATGCCGGACGCTTCTTGAAAGAGGGCGGGGCCGCCGCCGTGAAGCTTGAGGGTGGCGCTGGCGTGAGCCACATCATCAAGGCGATTTCAGACGCATCGATTCCAGTCCAGGCCCATATCGGGCTCACCCCCCAATCGGTCCACAAGATGGGGGGATTCAAGGTGCAGCGGGATGAGGAACGGCTCCTCGCGGATGCAAAAGAGGTGGAGGCGGCAGGGGCTTTCTCCGTGGTCCTTGAGGGAATCCCGGCCCCTATCGCCAAAAAAATAACCGCCGCCCTTTCCATACCGACCATCGGCATCGGGGCCGGCCCCGATTGCGACGGCCAAATCCTGGTGATTCACGATATCCTGGGGATGACTGACAGAAAACTCCCCAAATTCGTCAAACAATACGAAAATCTGGGAGAGCTTGCGCGCAAGGGAATTTCAAGCTATGTAAAAGAGGTGAAAGAGGGCGCGTTTCCCAAAGAAGAGCACTGTTACTGAAGCCAGGGGCCGCGTCCATGATTTTTATGGAAAGTGAACAAAGAAAAATATGGACATAGCGGCGCATGCAATCATCTGATCATCCGGCCAGCCGGAAAAAAATAATCCTCATCTGGTGGGCGTTGGGTCTCTTTTACACGCTCACCAGCCACGCCAGCACCTCTGACCTGGCCTATCGAATGCCTATTTCCTACAACCCGAATCCGGTGGCGGGAAGGCTTTATCTTCAGCCCATCGATACCCATGAAGATCAGTGCGTCACAGGGTTCGAGGGAGAGATCGTCTATGGAGAGGCCTCGGAATATAACATCTATTTTGTCGCCGAGGAGAAAGATCCCCGCATGACGGTCAATACCCGCATGCTTTCCTTAAAAGCCTCCTATGGCGGCCATTTTATGGGATATGGGATTGAGACTGGAACCCTCCTTCGGGTTCATCGGGACGAACGGGACACCCTGCTTTCAAACATGCTTAAAAACTACCATGAGTTTATGGGTTTTGGGAATATCCCCGAGGAGGGGGCCTACTTCGGCGGAATCGGTAACAATTACAGCACGGTGATCGGGAAAAGCGGTGAGATTTTTTTGACAACCCTTCAGATGTATGCCAAAATCCAGATCCTTGAGGATGGGGGGGAGGGGACGCGAACGCCCAATCTCTCCATCAAATCGACCGTGAGGGCTCCGTTGAGCGGAAATCGTTTCGATACGGGGGGCGGGGCCTTATCGTTGGGCGTGTCCAAGCAGATTCGAAGGAACATCTCTCTGATCGGAGCCGTGGGGCTGGTTTTTCAGGATATCGATCCAGCGGACTTTGAAGCGGAGAACCTGCATGTGGAGAAATGGGCGGAAGATGCGCTGATGGGCATCGTCTGGGATATGGGAAAGGAGGAGGGATGGTACATATCGACCGCTATGAGAAGATCGTCGGAGAGAGTGGCATACAAAGGGAACCCAGAGTCAGCCGGAAACGCCTATTGTGTTCACCTGCTCCTGGCCTACCGGCAACCCATGGCCCATGGAATTCCAATGGAGTTTTTTATCAATGTCAATGAGGACATCCCGGATTTCGGGCATGGCCTTGAACCCGATTTTTGCGTTCAGACCGGAGTTTCCGTTCGTGTGTTTTAGCTGGAAAAAATCATTGGAGAAGCTCTCTTTGTTACTTCTCGTGTTCTCTCTGTCAAGCCCCACCCCATGGGGTTTCGCAGAAGAATTCCTCCCCTTTGATCTGGCGTCCATGACTCAAACGATGGAAAAGAGAGATGCGCTCGCTCTTTATGGACGATCCGTCTCCCATCCCTTAAAAGGGATTTTTAAAAACGGGGCCGCCTTTCCTCTTCCGGCCATGGATTCCGGATGGGTCTCCTACTCCCTGAACGAACCGGCCCTCTACCCGGTCAACATGGAGTTCGCATATAAAAAAAGCGCTGGTTCTAAAAACGATTTTGGCAAATATCAGGCCCTGGCCGACGACAGCTTCACCATCACCATGATGGCCGTGGGCGCGATCGGCGTTCTCTATATGACCCCCACGAGTTTTTCCAACTGGGAGGAGAGGGATCTCTCCCCGGACGCCATGGGAAGCCGATATTCCCATAAAGTGAGCGACGGCCCCGTGGTGGATAAGGATGATGGCGGCATCAATTACATCGGCCATCCCTATTTTGGCGGGGCCTACTACATCCATGCCCGCCACCTGGGCTACCAGAGAAACGAAGCCTTCATGTTCTCCTTTCTCATGTCCACCGTCATGTACGAATATGGGGTGGAAGCATTTTTCGAGCGGCCTTCCATGCAGGATCTGGTGACCACGCCTGTGGCGGGATCGGTGGTGGGCGAGCTCATGATGCTGGGAGAGCGACGGATCAGAGCCAATGGCATGCGCGTTTTGGGCTCGGAAATCCTGGGCCGGGTGAGCATGGTCTTCCTGAACCCCATCGGTTTCACCATTGAAAAAATCGACCGGATGGCGGCTATCTTCCCCAATACCCATGTCAAAACAGAATTTTTCGCCTATCAGGTCCGTTCTGAAGAGGGCTTTGATGACGCCCGTGGCAAGGGCGGCTCAAGAGATTTTCGATGCGGCGTTGAGATCACATGGTTCCGGAGATGATCCGAATCAGCTTGCCCCAGGAGGTAAAACGCCCTCGCTCCCCTCACGCCTTATTGATGATCGTATGGCTCGCCACACTCCTCTTTTTTCCCCAAGTGGCGCACACCAGCCAACTCACCCTTTGTAATGAAGCCAAAAAAGCGGGTCTCGCCATCCTCTCCGATTTCAAAGAGTATTATTCCCTTACGACCCTATGCAAAACAACCATTGGAATGGGAGTTTCGGGGATCATTGCAAACACGGAGGCCGATGAAGATATTCAGGAATGGGTTCAGGATGATGTTCGAAGTGAGGAGACGGACCATTTTTCAAAAACCGTAAAAGAGCTGGGGAACTGGCAACGGGTCGCCCCCCTCTACCTGGCCCTCGCCGCGTCGGGAACGCTTTTTAATGGCAACGGATTCATGCGGGAAACCGGCGGCTTTGGTGAAAAGAGCTTCCGGGCCCTCCTCGTGGGAATGCCCGCCGTTCTTTTCTGGCAGTTTTCCCTGGGAGCCTCCCGGCCTTCCGACCAGAAAGAGTCCAGATGGCATCCGGGAGAGGATAACAACAGTGTGAGCGGCCATGCATTCACAGGGGCAGTCCCCTTTCTCACCGCCGCCAGAATGAGCGGTGATCCCTATCTGAAATCATTTCTTTACCTGGGGTCCACCGCCACCGCCTTTTCAAGGATAAATGACGATCAGCACTATTTTTCCCAAGCAATCCTTGGCTGGTGGTTCGCGTTTCTGGCCGTTGAAAGTGTTGACCGAATGAATAAAAATCAGATAACCTTTTCGCCGATGGTGATTGATGACGGGTTCGGAATCGTGGGAACCTTCATTTTCTAACGTGGCGTTGATTCCATTATGTATTCCTGCGGTTAAAATTTTCGCCTTCCTTGAACTCGAAAAAAAATCTTGGTTTTCGTTCGGGCGCCAACTATTCAGCAGCGATTCATCAAGATGGGAAAAGCCCGTTTTGTTCGTTCCCTATTTTTTTCGGGAGCTTCTTGGCTTTTTGCTGAACTGGCGAAAACAAAGGCCTGAAGGCCTCAAACCGTTTGCC
>JAGVHJ010000307.1 GCA_020056645.1 Desulfobacterales bacterium | reverse complement strand
GTCGATTGTCGACAATCGACGATTTATATTCTGAATAATAGACTATTTCATGTTTGTCAAGAAAAATCAACGGGATTGCCGCTGACAAAAAAAGGCGGGTTTAAAAAAAAATTATACCCGTTTAACCGCCACCATGGTCACATCATCCCGAGTCTCATAATGGCTCAATTCGCCGAGAACCCTTTTTAACACTTGGTCCGTTGATGCGCCGCCCAACTCCCGCAGCAAGGCCTCAAGCCGCTCCTGGCCAAACATAGATATCGAATGGAATTCCAGATCCTCCCCTTCCGGCCTCTCCCTAGATTCGATCACCCCGTCGGTGAACATGAAAACCATATCCCCCTGATTGATGACCAGAAGGTCATCTCTCAACAGTTCACCAATATCCTCAGAAAGCCCCAACCATATCCCATTTGTTTCAACCACCTCCAGCTCACGGGTCTTTTGCCGAAAGACCAATATATCCTGGTGCAAGCCGGAAAAGAGGAGCCGGCCCTCCTCATGGACCGCCATCACCATGATCGACATATACTTGTCATCATTCATCATCTGAATATTTCCCGTAATGGTCCGGTTGATGGCTGAAAGGATCCGGGCCGGTGAAAAGCAGGCATCCTGACCCACGGTTACATGAATGGCCGTCTGCACCATCATCATGACAAGCCCTGCGGGAACGCCATGCCCGGAAACATCCCCGATGACGATCCAATCTTTCCCGTGGGAGTGAATAATGTCGTAATAGTCACCGCCCACCTCTTCCGCAGGAGCCATGTAGGCGGAAATTTCATATCCGGGAATCGCAGGCTTTTTAGGAAGAAGAACCGTCTGAATCCGTTTTGCAAGCTCCATCTCACCCCAGAGGGCCTGGGTTGTCTCCTTGAGCTGATCGTTTTTAGTCTCCAAAGCCTTCATGGCCTGGCTCAACTCTTCGGTCCGCTTGATGACCTTCTCCTCAAGACTCCGATTCATCTTGTCCTTCAGAAAGTCCATCTCCCGCAGTTGCTGGACCACCTCTTCCTGGGCTGAGAGAGCCTCCTGCTGGGCCAGAAACCGTTCCCGCTTCATGACGTTGATTCTGTCCGCAAGACCCAGAGAGAGGAGAATCACCTCCAGGGCCGATCCGATCTGAACCGCGTATTCGGTGAAGAAAACACTCGGCAACACCCCAAAATTTCTCAATGCCAACACCAGAATACCGATGAGAAGGAGGATCCAGGCGATCAGGTAAAACCGGGCTGCGATACCCCCTTTCCGCCAGCAGATAATCCCAGCGATGAACGTGGGGATGGGGCAGCTCACGCCCAACACCGCCACCAGTTTGACCCCCAGCTCGTAATGGATGAATACGCACGCCACAGAGCATATGAATCCGAACATCATTAGAAAAACGATGGCCTTATCGAAGCGTGGCGCATGGATCTTGGTGTTCAGGTAGGTTCTGCTGAATAGACACATGGTGGCCAGGGCTAGGAAGAGACTCACCAGAAGAATCTTGTTGGCGAAGAGGGGCCACTGATACCAGAAAAACTGGGTGGGCACCCCATTTAAAGACATGACGCCGAAACCGAAGGTGCCGATATAGAGCACATAATAGAGGGTGGCCCTGTCCCGGATACTGAGAAAAAGAAAGAGGTTATAAAAGACCATGACGATCATGATGCCATAATAGATCCCGTAGCCCAGTTCCTCCCGGTACACATTTTCCGAATAGTGGATCGGTTCCCAGATGGTGATGGGCACCTGAAGAGAGCTCTCGGTTTTGACCTTCATAAAAATTTCCTGAGAGCCGCCCGTGGGAATTTGGAGCTTAAATAGAAAGAGCCTGTGATTGATCTCCCGTTCGGTGAAAGGGATCAGATCTCCGGACTTTTTCTCACGATATCCCCCTTTTCCATCGGGAAAAAACAAGGAGAAGGTATCGAGATGGGGGTAACCGATCTCCAGTATCCAGCTGGTCACTTCGGGATGAGTATTTTTGACCGTGAATTTGAACCAGTAGGTTGAAGTGGCGAACCCGAAATTGACCACCTCTTTCCCATATTGAATGAACCTTTCCGCCCTCTCCGGCCTCTCAATGTCGGAGAGGGTCCATTTCCCCTCCTTATCCTCCAAATATTCCAGGTAGGGACCTGCGATGAAGCTCCCCTTTCCCGGCTCCAGGATGAGTGTCGGAGAAGCATTCAGGGCCTTATGAAAAAAAAGCGCCCCAAATACCAGAAGGCAAACGATCCTTGATTGGCAAATCGATCCCATGGAAGATCTCCACCCCGGTATAAGGTGCAAGGGGCATCGTGTAGGATTAAAACATCTCTTTCTTTTCCGTCAGTTTTTCGCTGATGAGGGCCGCTTTGTCGCTATTGACAAAGGAGAGGATCTCTCCGGCCCGGTCGCCTTTCATTTTTAGAAAAAGCCTTTTGGCGACCTCAAGATCCATATTATTGACGATTTCACCGGCTTTTTTAGGTTTCATGCTTGTAAAAACCTTTACAAGCTGATCCATCTTTGCATCTTCCGCTTCCCGCTTCAGGCGCTCCGACTCGGTCTCTTTTTTACCTAACTTTTCCAGGCCCTCTTCGATTTGTCTGTAAGTATATGATAATTTTTCAAGCTTTTCATCAATTTCTTTTTTAATCCCTTCGAGCCTCTCCCCCTCCAGCTTCAGCTGCTCCTCCTTTTCAAGAAGCATCTTTCTTTTTTGTTCAAGCCCCTCCAGAACAACCATGGGGTCCTGGGCGGGTTCCTTTGGCGTTTTGGGGTCAGCTTCAGGTTTCAGCGCGCCCTCTTCTTTCACCTCTTTCTCGCCCCCATCCTTTTTTTCCTCCTTGGCGCTTTTATTCTCCCCCCCTTCTTTTTCTTCCTTCTTCTCCTGATTCGCCTTTTCCTCTTTCTTTTTCCCTTCCTCATCCTGGGCGATGGCTGAAACGACTCCGCCGTCGACAAGAGGAAATTTTCCATTCATGAATAGGAAGAACATCACCAGTTTGATGACAACAACACCAATGAATATCGCCCTGATTTTTTTCGCCCGTTCAGTCGCCATCTGGAAGCTCCTCTTTCCTTCGTATCGCGGTCATATCATCGGATTCTTTCTGAATCATTTTTTCCACTTCTTGATAGTAGGCCTCTTTTTTTTTCTCTTTCAATGTTTCCAGTGTTTTCTTTTCAATAATTTTCTCTTTGAGCAACCGCTGTTTCTCTTCCAGCTGTTTTCTGATGAGTCTTTCCCTGTTCTCCTCATGGGCTACAAGCCGGTCGATCCGCGTTAGATAGTTAGTGAAAAAGGTCAACTCCTCCGCGCGGATGCCGATCTGGGTTCTCGCGTCAAAATCCCTTAAAGCCGAATTCAGGTCTTTCTTCAGGACTTCAATTTTTTTTTCACATTCAAAAAGAGCCTGCATGACCCTTGCCACTTCCATTTTGGCCATATTCTCTTGATGATTCTTTAAATTCAAAACCGGCTGCAGGCGAAAAGCAAATCGTTTCATGGATCGCTCCGGATATCCTGATGAGAACCATCATTTCATCGTGTACAACCCCTGCAATTCACTGAGACTCAATGCAAGGGGACACTTTCTCTGGGTTTCCTGGCGAAGGAACTCATTGATTTTGGGCATCAGCTTCTTGGCCCGGTCGATGATTTTATCAGAACCATCCACATAAGCACCGATGGTGATCATATCTTCCGCGGCACGATAGGAGGCCATGATATCGATGAGCGCGTCCCTGGCCTTCATATGCCCAGCGTCACTCACATCGCGCATCACCCGGCTCACGCTTTCAAGGACATCGATGGCCGGGTAGTGCCCTTTATTGGCCAGTTTCCGGGACAAGACGATATGGCCATCCACGATGGACCTTACCGTATCACCCACCGGATCATTCAAGTCATCCCCTTCCACCAGAACCGTGTAGATGCCTGTGATGCTGCCTTTTCCTATGACGGAGCCAGCCCGTTCAAGCAGAATGGGAATCTTCACGAAAAAAGAAGGCGTATAACCACGTGTGGTGGGCGGCTCTCCCGCCGCGAGCCCCACATCCCTTGACGACATGGCGAACCGGGTGATGGAATCGATGATCAACAGAACATTTTTGCCCTGATCCCTGAAAAATTCGGCCATGGCGGTAGCAAGGTAGGCCCCCCTCATTCTGACAAGGGGGGGGGAATCCGAGGTAGCGGCAACCACAACCGCCCGCTTCAAGCCTTCCTCTCCCAGGATATTTTCAATAAAATCCTTGACCTCCCTGCCCCGTTCCCCCACAAGACCAATAATGGTGACATCCGCCTCCGTATGCCGCGTCATCATCCCCATCAATATACTCTTTCCCACACCGGAACCCGCCATGATAGCCACCCGCTGGCCCCTCCCCAGCGTGATCATTGCATTGATCGCCTTGATCCCCACATCCATGGCTTCCGTGATCGTTTTACGCTCCATGGGATTGATGGGCATGCCATACAACGGGTAGTCGAAATCGGGCTGGATCGGCCCCAGACCATCAATGGGATGGCCCATGCCATTCACGACCCTCCCTAAAAACTGATTTCCCACCTGGGCCTTTGGATTTTTATCGACCAGGGCGACCCTACTGCCGGGCCGGATGCCCATGGTGTCGCCATAGGGCATTAATAAGACACGCTTATCCCTGAAACCGACCACTTCGGATAAAATGGTCTTACCCTGATCATTTTCTATGGTGCAGATGCTTCCAATGCTTAGACCCAGCCCCTGAGCTTCGGCGATCAATCCGACATTCTTCACGACCTTGCCTCGGATTTCAACGCTTTTCACCTGCTGAACCGCAGAATAGTAAGGGTCGAAATCAAGATCAAGCATCCTATTTTCGGCAATCATCCAAAACCTCCCCGGCGTTTCCTTCATTTTTCTTCACGGTATAGATGTTTTCCATGTCAAGGCGAACCAACCGCTTTCAGCAAAGCGTCCCTGATACTCTTTTTCACGGTCTCCAGACGCGATTCGATGGTCGCGTCCACCTCGCCCGACTCGGATTCGATGCGGCAGTCGCCCTGGCTCACTGCGGGGTCCGCGATGATCGAGACCTGTTTTAAGGCTGCAATCTCCTTAAAAAAATCGTCCTTGACCGCATCGATATGGTCATAATCCTCCTTATTGACATAGATCACCGCCGTTTCAGGTTCGGTCAAAAGATAAAAAGCGTCCAGAACCGATTTTTTGACCACATCTGAATCGAGCGCCACATGCCCATAGACGATTTTATCCATGACCAAACCAATCAACTTCAATATCTTGTCCTCATTGGCGCGGATCATTCTGTTCCAGAGATCTTCCATGCCCGAAAGGAGGTTCTGCATCATCTGAACCGGAACCACCGCGTCGGAAAGGCCCTTCTGATACCCATCGGCCACTCCTTTTTGAAACCCTTCCTCGTAGGCCGCCCGTTTTATTCCTTCCGTATCGATTTTTGTTTCAGGCGGAGGACTCCTCTTTTCAGGCCGAGGCGTTGCTTCCACCGGCTCAGGATCTCTTTCCGGCGTCATCTTCTCCATGGGGATAGCCTCGCTTTCCAAGGGCGCCTCGTTTGATTGAGGCTCTTCCTGGGAGAGCGGAGGCGGTTGG